>NZ_JBEPRF010000011.1:0-277759 GCF_040548225.1 Bradyrhizobium sp. S3.12.5 | reverse complement strand
TGCCCGCCGGCCTCCCGTCCCGGCGGGTAGCTTGAATCACCAAAACGCTGATTTGTGAATCCCCAACGATTCAGTCAGATGGGCTAACGCTCTAATGACACCAAATGGCGAGACCTGCGAACTGCAATACTCGACCTCGACCGAGCCGATCGACCCGCTTTTCGTTGCAAAGACTTTGAAAGCGGCGTCCACGGCTCCCCGGATGGAGAATGGTATTATCATTGGCTGCAAGACGGCTGGGTGTGGATGGAGTGGGTAGAACTGTCCGTGGAAACGCCGCAGCAGCGCGACCTCGTCCGAGCAATCTTGAAACGTACTCGGTTCGCAGGAGAGGAGACTGCGGCAGGTTTCCGCATTCTCGGATATGTCTGCAACGGCGAGCCGGCAAACCATATCGAACAGCCGCGCGGTTCTGCCCTAGCTCACCACGGGCGCAACCAAAAAATTCTCCGACGCCGAACTACCCACCGTCTTGCAAACATCGCCTTCGATCCGGACCTTGCCGGTCGCAAGCAGGCTCAGCGCTGCGGGATAGATGCGGTGCTCGACTTCGAGGATGCGCTCCGACAGCGTTTCGCCAGTATCATGGTCGCCGACGGGCACTGCGCCCTGCATCACGATCGGGCCGGCGTCGGTCTCGGGGATCACGAAGTGCACCGTCGCGCCAGACAGCTTTACGCCGGCGCGCAAGGCTTGGCCGTGCGGATCGAGGCCGGGGAAGGACGGCAACAGCGAGGGATGGATGTTGAGCATCCGCCCGTACCAGGCCCTGGCGAATTCGGCGGTGAACAGGCGCATGAAGCCGCCGAGGCAAATCAGCTCGATGCCGTGCAGGTCGAGCGCTGCCTGCAGCACCGCCTCGAAGCCGGCGCGATCCTTGCCGAACGGCTTGCTCTCGATCACCTGCGTTTTCACGCCGGCCGCCTTGGCCCGTTCGAGCCCGAGCGCGTCGGCCTTGTTCGAGACGACGAGCGAGATTTCGGCAGGAAAATCCGCCGCGCTTGCTGCCTTGATCAGCGCGGACATGTTGGAGCCGCGGCCGGAAATCAGGATGGCGACGCGGCGCTTCATCACAGCGCCAGGTCGAGATGGCCGTTATAGACGACGCGGTGCTCGCCCTCGGCCGGGATCACGGTGCCGAGTTGCGCCACGGTCTCGCCGGCATGGGTGAAAACCCGCACGACCTCGTCGACCTTCTCAGGCTCGACGATCGCGATCATGCCGATGCCGCAGTTGAAGGTCCTGAGCATTTCGAGCTCGGCGATGCCGGCTTGCGCCGCCAGCCATTTGAACACGGGCAGCACGGGCAGGCGCGCCAGATCGATGCCGACACCGAGATGGCTCGGCAGCACGCGCGGAATGTTGTCGGTGAAGCCGCCGCCGGTGATGTGGGCGAGGCCCTTCACCGCAGCCGTTTCGCGGATCGCGCGCAGGCAGGATTTGACGTAGAGCCGCGTCGGCGTCAGCAGCGCGCCGCCAAGCGTCATCACCGGCGCGAACGGCGCCTGCGCGTCGAAGCCGAGGCCGGATTGTTCCACGATCTTGCGCACCAGCGAGAAGCCGTTGGAGTGCACGCCCGACGAGGCCAGGCCGATCACGGCGTCGCCCGCGGCAATGTCCTTGCGCGGCAGCAGCGTGCCCCGCTCGGCTGCGCCGACGGCAAAGCCGCCGAGATCATAGTCGCCGTCCTTGTAGAGGCCGGGCATTTCAGCGGTCTCGCCGCCGATCAGCGCGCAGCCGGACTCGCGGCAGCCTTCGGCGACGCCGGCGACAATCGAGGCGGTCGCCTCCGGGTCGAGCTTGCCGCAGGCAAAATAGTCGAGGAAGAACAGCGGCTCGGCGCCCTGCACCACGAGGTCGTTGACGCTCATGGCGACGAGGTCGATGCCGATCCCGCCATGCAGGCCGGTCTCGATCGCGACCTTGACCTTGGTGCCGACGCCGTCGGTGGCCGCGACCAGGACAGGGTCCTTGAAGCCGGCCGCCTTGAGGTCGAACAGGCCGCCGAATCCGCCGATCTCGGCGTCGGCGCCTGGCCGTGCAGTGGCGCGCACCATCGGCTTGATCAGGTCGACCAGGCGGTTGCCCGCGTCAATATCGACGCCTGAATCGGCGTAAGTGAGGCCGTTTTTGCGGTCGGTCATGCCCGATTTCCAGTGGGTTTGCGGCTGGTTACGTCGAATTCCGGGGACACGCAATGGCAAGTGTGGCGCCCCGCCCTATACTATGTAGATATCAACCGGTTCGGCCTCCAAGGGGCCGGATTTCGAGGTCAGGTCGGGTGCCGGGAAGCGCCGCGTGAGTATTCCGAACATCATTACCCTGGGCCGCATCATGCTGGTCCCGATCATCGTCTGGGCCATCGTGTCGAGCCAAATGGAGGTGGCTTTCACCGTCTTCCTGGTCGCCGGCATCAGCGACGCCGTCGACGGCTTTCTGGCCAAGCGCTTCAACATGGCGAGCGAGCTAGGCGCCCTGCTCGACCCCCTGGCCGACAAGGCGCTGCTGGTGTCGATCTACCTCGCGCTCGGCATCTGGGGCGACATTCCGCGCTGGATCGTGATCCTGGTGGTGTCGCGCGACATCATGATCGTGGCGGCAGTGATCGTGTCCTGGCTGTTCGACAAGCCGGTCGAGATGAAGCCGTCGATGGTCTCCAAGCTCAACACCGCGGCCCAGGTGGCCTATGCGGCGCTGGTGCTGGCCTCGCTCGCCTTCGGCTTCAAGTCGGGGCCCTATGATATAATCCTGATGGGCCTCGTTACGGTGTTCACGCTGTCCTCCGTGTCGCTCTATCTCGTCGAGTGGCTACGGCACATGAGCACTATTGATGGCAAGTAGCACTATTGATGCCAAGTAGCACGATCGGGGCCAAATGAGCCGGGAGGCGGCCGCGCAAAAGGCCAACTCCCGATCGAATAAGTCTATCCTCTTCAAACACAGCCGGCGCGCCGGCACGGAGCAAAGCAAGCGTGGCAGGCCGCGTTCATCCCCGACAATTGGCGTTTTCGCTTCCGCATGCGGAGAGCCTCAGCCGGGACAATTTCCTCGAGGGCCCTGCCAATGCCGCAGGCCTCGCGCTGATCGACGGCTGGCCGGAATGGCCGAACCGGGTCATGTGGCTCGCCGGCCCCGAAGGCTCAGGCAAGAGCCATCTCGGCGCGATCTGGGCCGAGGAGGCCGGCGCCCGTTCGAGCGCGGCCAATGCGCTGACCGCAGCCAGCGTCCCCGGCGCGCTCGCGACCGGCGCGCTGGTGGTCGAGGATCTCAAGGCCACGGATTTTGACGAGCGCGCCCTCTTCCATCTGATGAACCTCGCCCGCGAAGACGGCGCCTATGTGCTGTTCACCGGACGTGAGGCGCCGGCGGCGATCGAGGTGGAGCTCCGAGACCTCCGCTCCCGGCTGCGGACGATTCCGGTGATTTCGCTGGCGCCGCCAGACGACCAGCTGTTCCGCGGCCTGATCGTCAAGTTCTGCGCCGACCGCCAGCTCTCCGTGGACGAAAGCGTGGTGAGCTACCTCGCGACCCGGCTGGAGCGGTCGTCGGCCGCCGCCCGGCGCGCCGTGGAGCTGCTCGACGGCGAGGCGCTCCGGCTCGGCCGCCCCGTGACCCGGGCGCTCGCCGCTGAACTGCTGCGCGACGCCTGACCCCCAAGTCCCCGCGGTCCCCTTTGCGCCCGCTTGACGCGGCGAGGCAGCCGAACATCAATGTCATCGAAACGTCATCGCACTAACACATGCTCCGGCCGGCTTTGCGCATAAATCGCAAACTGGGGCGAACTGAATGGACCGACTTCTCATGGATTCCGTGCAAGCTATTGAAACAAAAGAGAAAGCTACGGAATCCGAGAGCCTTCCGGCGATCGCCTCAAGCCCCGAGCGATTCATCAATCGCGAACTCTCCTGGCTGCATTTCAACCGCCGTGTCCTGGAGGAATCGGTCAATCCCAGCCATCCGGTGCTGGAGCGGGTACGATTCCTGTCGATCTCCGCAAATAACCTCGACGAATTCTTCATGGTCCGCGTCGCCGGCATCAAGGCGCAGGTGCGCGAGGGTATCGCCGAACGTGCCCCCGATGGCCTGACCCCGTCCGAGCAACTCGCGCTCATCAACCGCACCGTTTCGCGGCTTGCTTCCGACCAGCAGGCGATCTGGGCCGATTTGCGCGGCACCCTCGCCGGGGTCGGCATCGCGCTGGTCGACGGCAAGGAGGTCAGCAAGACGGAGCGGACCTGGCTCGAGGATTATTTCCTCAACAACGTGTTCCCACTGCTGACGCCATTGGCGATCGATCCGGCCCACCCCTTCCCGTTCATCCCGAGCCTCGGCTTCACCATCGCGCTCCAGCTCACGCGCGCCATCGACGGCAAACAGATGAACGCGCTGATCCGCATGCCCGGCAAGATCGATCGCTTCATCCGCCTGCCGGCCGACGGCAAGGTGGTGCGCCTGATCTCGCTGGAGCAGGTGACCGGCCTTTTCATCAATCGCCTGTTCCCCGGCTACAATCTGCACGGCCAGGGCGCCTTCCGCATCATCCGCGACTCCGAGCTCGAAATCGAGGAAGAGGCCGAAGACCTCGTCCGCCTGTTCGAGACCGCGCTGAAGCGCCGCCGCCGCGGGTCGGTGATCCGGCTCGAGATCGACGCCAAGATGCCGGAGCAGCTGCGCAGCTTCGTGCAGCACGCGCTGTCGGCGGCCGACGACGAAGTGTTCCTGGTCGACGGCGTGCTCGCCATGAACGAGCTCTCGCAGCTCACCCGTCTCGACCGGCCCGACCTAGAATTCACCCCTTACGTGCCGCGCCATCCCGAGCGCGTGCGCGAGCATGGCGGCGACATCTTTGCCGCCATTCGCCAGAAGGACCTGGTCGTCCATCACCCCTACGAATCCTTCGACGTGGTGGTGCAATTCCTGCAGCAGGCCGCGCGCGACCCCGACGTCGTCGCGATCAAGCAGACGCTCTATCGCACCTCCAACAACTCGCCGATCGTGCGCACGCTGGCGGAAGCGGCCGAAGCCGGCAAGTCCGTCACCGCGCTGATCGAGCTGAAGGCGCGCTTCGACGAAGAAGCCAACATCCGCTGGGCGCGCGACCTCGAACGGGCCGGCGTGCAGGTCGTCTACGGCTTCCTCGAGTTGAAGACGCACGCGAAGCTTTCGATGGTGGTACGCCGCGAAGGCGGCAGCCTCACCACTTACGTCCATACCGGCACCGGCAACTATCACCCGGTCACCGCGCGTATTTATACGGACCTCTCTTACTTCACCTCGGAACCGACCATCGGCCGCGACGCCGCGCGCGTGTTCAACTTCATCACGGGCTACGCCGCACCAAGCGATCTGGAAAAGATGGCGGTGTCGCCGCTGACCCTGCGCAAGCGTATCATCGAGCACATCCAGGGCGAGACCGAGCACGCGCGTCACGGCAAGCCCGGCGCGGTCTGGATGAAGATGAATGCGCTGGTCGACCCCGATATCATCGACGCGCTCTACGAGGCCTCACAGGCGGGCGTGCAGGTAGAGCTCGTGGTCCGCGGTATCTGCTGCCTGCGACCCGGCATTCCCGGCCTGTCGGAGAACATTCGCGTCAAGTCGATCATCGGACGCTTTCTGGAGCACGGCCGAATCTACTGCTTCGGCATGGGCCAGGGCCTGCCGAGCGCGAAAGCGGCTGTGTATATCTCGTCAGCCGATATGATGCCGCGCAACCTCGACCGGCGCGTCGAGGTGCTGTGTCCGCTGCAAAATCCCACGGTGCATCAGCAGGTTCTCGAACAGATCATGGTCGCGAACCTGAAGGACAATGAGCAGAGCTGGCAATTGTTGCCGGACGGGTCTTCAACGCGTATGAAGACCGCGAAGGGCGAGGAGCCTTTCAACGTGCACAACTACTTCATGACAAATCCGAGTCTGTCTGGCCGTGGAAAGTCGCTCAAGGAATCCTCGCCGCGCCGTCTCACGCGCAGAAACGAACGCCATCAGTCCTGACCGGAGATTTCTGCCTTGAAACGGCCGCGCAAGCGTGGCGCTAGCGTCGCGGTCATCGACATCGGCTCCAACTCGGTTCGTCTCGTCGTCTACAAGGGACTGACACGGAGCCTGATTCCGATCTTCAACGAGAAGACGCTGTGCGGCCTCGGGCGCGAGGTGCAGAGCACGGGCCTGCTCGCGCCGGATGCCGTCGACAAGGCGCTGACCTCGCTGAAGCGTTTTCGGGCGTTGTGCCGCGTGATGCAGGTCGGCCGCGTGTTTGCGATTGCGACCGCGGCCTGCCGCGATGCTTCCAACGGCCCCGACTTTATCGCCAAAGCCGAGCGCATTTGCGCCGTGAAGATCGAGATCCTGTCGGGGCCGCGCGAAGCGAAGCTGTCGGCGCTCGGCGTGCTCTCGGGCATTCACCGCCCCGACGGCATCGTCGGCGATCTCGGCGGCGGCTCGCTCGAGCTGATCGACGTGCGCGGGAGCAGCGTGCGCAGCGGCGTGACGCTGCCGCTCGGCGGCCTCGCGCTGCAGGACCTCGCGCACAAATCGCTCAAGCGCGCCGACCGCATCGTCCGCGAGGCAATCGACGATGTGGCGCAGCTCAAGGCGGGCAGCGGCCGCAGCTTCTATGCGGTCGGCGGCACCTGGCGCGCGCTTGCGCGCATCCACATCATCCAGAGCGGGTACCCGCTCCAGGTGATGCACGGCTATTCGATTTCGGCCGCCGAAGCGCTCGACTTTTCGCGTCGTCTGCGTCGTCTTGCAGCCGCCAACATGCTCGCCGACATCGAGGTCGTCGCGGATGCGCGGCGCCCTCTCCTCACCTATGCCGCGCTGGTGCTCGAGCACATCATCCGGGTCGCAAAACCGAAGACCATCGTGTTTTCGACCTTCGGAGTGCGCGAAGGTCTGCTGCACGAGAAGCTCTCGGAGAGCGAGCGCAACAAGGACGGGCTGATCTGCGCGGCGGAAGAGCTGAACCAGCTGCTGTCACGCTCGGCCAAGCATGCGCGCGAGCTGATCGCCTGGACCGACCGCCTCGCGCGCGTTGTCAAGCTGCGCGAGACCGGGGAGGACCGCCGGCTTCGCCACGCCGCCTGCCTGCTCTCCGACATCGGCTGGCGCGTGCATCCCGACCATCGCGGCGAGCAGACGCTGAGCCTCGTCGTCAATGGCAATTTCGGCGCAATCACGCACATCGAGCGCGCCTTTGTCGGCCTGTCGGTGTTCTATCGCTATGCGGGCTTGAGCGAAGAGAACCAGCCGCCCTTGACGATGCAGGAGCTGCTGACACCGGCGCAACTCGAGCGCGCCCGCCTCCTTGGAGCGGCGTTCCGTGTCGCGCATCTGATCTCGGCGGCGCGCCCGGGCGTGCTACCCGCCACGCATTTCCGCAGCCAGGGGCGCAACCTGATGCTGGTGTTCGAGCACAGGCTCGGCGATCTCGTCGCCGACCGCGTCGGCAGCCGCTTCAAGCAGCTCGCCCGCCTGATCGGACGATCGGGGTCGATCGTACGGCGGTAGGGCTTATTCAGCTGACGCTTTTGCGTGCTCGAGCGCGGCGAGACTCAGGCTGCGCCGGCGCCAGATCGAGCCGACCAGCAGCACGACGATGACGCCGAGCGCTGCGCAGAGATATTCCGCGCCACCGCCGCCATGGGCGAATTGCGGCGGGACGTGCAGGCTGCCGAGCATCTTGTCCAGCGAGGTGCCGAACGGACCTTCGGATAGCGTGTGCAGCTTCGGCGCGATGCCGGGATCGGTTGCGATCACCTCGCCCGCGATCCAGCCGAGCAGCGCCGCGCCGGCCCAGACCAGGATCGGCAGCTTCGACAGCAGCGCCATGATCAGCGCCGCACCGGCGACGATCAGGGGCACGCTGATGGCAAGGCCGAGCACCAGCAGCGGCACGCTGCCATTGGCCGCCGCGGCGACCGCAATGACGTTGTCGAGGCTCATCACGATGTCGGCGATGACGACGATCTGCACCGCCTGCCACAGATGCGAGGCCGACTCGACGCCGTCCTCGTCCTCGTTTTCGGGCACGAGCAGCTTTGCCGCGATCACGATCAGCGCGAGGCCGCCGACCAGCTTGAGGTACGGCAGCGCCATCAGGCTCGCGACGATGCCGGTGAAGATGATCCGCAGCAGCACCGCAGCGCCCGCCCCGAGCACCATGCCCCACAGCCGATGCCGCGGCGTCAGGCCGCGGCAGGCAAGCGCAATCACCAGCGCATTGTCGCCGGACAAAAGGATGTTGATCCAGATGATCTTGCCGACCGCAATCCAGAAGGTCGGCTCGGCCATCTCATTGCGGAACTGGGTGAAGAATGCCCCGATCGTGGCGGGATCGAAGATCTGCCAGAGCCAGTTCACAATACGTCCTTTCGCCCCGTCGACTTAACTTATCGGCTGAAAGCTCAGCCGACGATCTCGTTGCCCGAGAAGAACTGCGCGATCTCGATCGCGGCGGTCTCCGGGGCGTCCGAGCCGTGGGCGGAGTTCTCGCCGATCGACTTTGCGTAGAGCTTACGGATGGTGCCGTCGGCCGCCTTGGACGGATCGGTCGCGCCCATTACGTCACGGTACTTGGCGACCGCGCCCTCGCCTTCCAGCACCTGGACCACAACCGGGCCCGAGGTCATGAACTCCACGAGCTCGCCGAAGAACGGACGGGCCTTGTGGACGGCGTAGAACGTCTCGGCCTGTTCCTTGGTCATACGGATGCGCTTCTGCGCGACGATGCGCAGGCCCGCCTTCTCGATCACGGCGTTCACGGCGCCGGTCAGGTTACGCGCAGTCGCGTCGGGCTTGATGATCGAGAAAGTGCGTTCGATGGCCATGATCTTGTCCTTGAAGAGAAAAAGGGTGGTTCGGAGTTGCGGGGCTTATATCGGCGCGTTCGCGATCCGGCAAGCGACCGCCGGAACGGCTTTGCGGTCGCTTCGCCCGGCCGGATTCCAACATGGATTACGACGATTTCACGGAGATGAACCCAATCTGAAGGCTCTATCAGGTTTTGGTTCAGTCTCGCTGGCGTAACGTCAATTCCATCGAAACCAAAGCCTCCCCCCGAGGCGAACCGTTTCGGCGGCCTTTCCATCGACGCGATTGCCCCGCGCCGGCAGTTTTGAGGAGATCACCATGTTGAGGAAACTTTCGCTCGCTGCAGTCGCCGCGGTCGCGCTGGGTGCCGCGCTGGCTCCCACCTCCGCCTCCGCTCACTGGCATGGCGGCGGCTGGGGCTGGCACGGCGGTGGCGGCTGGCATCACGGCGGCTGGGGCTGGGGCGGACCGCGCTTCTATGCTGCCCCCGTCTCCTACGGTTATGGCGGCTGCTATGTGCGCCGGCTGGTGCCGACCCCCTGGGGACCCCGCTGGCGGCTGATCAACCGCTGCTACTGAGCCCGCAAGCACCTTCTGAAGCACCTTTCTAAATACCTTCCTGAGGTACTGTTCCCCCTGCAGTACCTTCCAAGCAAGGCCCCGGCGTTCCCCCCCGCCGGGGCCTTGCATTTGGGCAGATACGACGAATTCATACAATTTTTACTAGAATGCCAGGCCAGCCTGACGCTCGCGAAACCATTTGGGCGCCAATGACTTGGTACCGTGTCGTTTACTTTGCAAATACGGAACCCTGCGATGGCTAGCCCTTCTGCCAATGACAGCGAACAGATCGACCGGCGCACCAGCCGCGCGATTTGCGATGCCGTGGGCGAACGGCTGCAGCAGAGCATTCGCCCCGACCCCCGGCTCCCGACGCATCTCGAACAGCTGATGGACGAGTTGAGGAAGCGCGAGCGCGACCAGCACTGACGAAATATTGGCTTGCGAAAAATCGGGTTGCGTTTGATCCCGGCTGCGGTGACAAGGCCGCATGCTCTCCATCACCGACCTCTCCATCCGCCTCGCCGGACGCCTTCTGATCGATAACAGCTCCGTGCAGATCACGCCCGGCTCGCGGGTCGGCATGGTCGGGCGCAACGGCACCGGCAAATCGACGCTGTTCAAGGTGATCCGCGGCGAGCTTGCGGCCGAGCACGGCTCGGTGACGCTGCCGCCCCGCTGGCGCGTGGGCAGCCTGGCGCAAGAAGCACCGAACGGCCCCGAAAGCCTGATCTCGGTCGTGCTCAAGGCCGACCTCGAGCGCGACGCGCTGCTTCACGAAGCCGAGAGCGCGACCGATCCGCACCGGATCGCCGAGATCCAGACCCGGCTCGTCGATATCGACGCGCATTCGGCGCCCGCACGTGCGGCCGCCATCCTCTCCGGCCTTGGCTTCTCCGCCGCCGACCAGTTGCGGCCCTGCGCCGAATTCTCCGGCGGCTGGCGCATGCGCGTCGCGCTGGCGGCGACGCTGTTTGCAGCACCCGACCTGTTGCTGCTCGACGAGCCCACCAACTATCTCGACCTCGAAGGCACGCTGTGGCTGGAGGATCATCTCGCGCATTATCCGCGCACCGTGATCGTGATCAGCCATGACCGCGACCTGCTGGATAGCTCGGTCGACCAGATCCTGCATCTGGAGCGCGGCAAGCTCACGCTCTACAAGGGCACCTACTCCTCCTTCGAGGAGCAGCGCGCCGCGCGCGAGCTGCTCGACGCCAAGGCGGTCAAGCGCCAGGAGGCGGAGCGCGCCCGCCTGCAGGCCTTCGTCGACCGCTTCAAGGCCAAGGCGTCCAAGGCGCGCCAGGCCCAATCGCGCGTAAAAATGCTGGAGCGGCTGAAGCCGATCGCGGCGCTGGTGACGGAGGACGTCCGCGAAATCACCTTCCCGGCACCGGAGAAAATCCTTTCGCCGCCGATCATCGCCGTCGACAACGCCTCGGTCGGCTACGATCCGGCGACACCGGTGCTGAGCCGCGTGACGCTACGCATCGACAACGACGACCGCATTGCGCTGTTAGGGGCCAACGGCAACGGCAAGTCGACACTCGTCAAGCTGCTCGCCGCGCGTCTGGCGCCCTTCTCCGGCAAGGTGACGCGGGCCGACAAGCTGTCGATCGCCTATTTCGCGCAACATCAGCTCGACGAGCTGAACGAGGACGCCTCGGCCTACGACCACGTCCGCAAGCTGATGGGCGATGCGCCCGAAGCCAAGGTGCGGGCCCGCGCCGGCGCGATCGGCTTCTCCGGCAAGGCGGCCGACACCAAGGCCGGCAAACTCTCGGGCGGCGAGAAGGCCCGGCTCCTGCTGGGCCTTGCCACCTTCTTCGGCCCCAACATGATCATCCTGGACGAGCCGACCAACCATCTCGACATCGACAGCCGCGCCGCACTTGCCGAAGCGATCAACGAGTTTCCCGGCGCGATCATCATGGTCTCGCACGACCGCTACCTGATCGAGGCCTGCGCCGACCAGCTCTGGATCGTCGCCGACCGCACCGTGACCAATTACGATGGCGACCTCGACGAGTACCGCCGCCTGGTGCTGTCCTCGCGCAACGGCGAGCCCGCCCCGCGCGAGCGCAGCATGGCGAGCGAAAAGCCGCAGCGCCCCAAATCGGACAATCGCGGCTCGCTGAAGAAACGCATCGCGGAGGCCGAGAGCGAGATTGCGCGCGTCAGCGACATCATCGCCAAGATCGACGCCGCGCTCGCCCTGCCCGACATCTTCACCCGGGATCCCAAGCAGGCCGCGCAACTGTCGAAGGCTCGCGCCAACGCCGCCGACGCGCTGGCGCGCGCGGAAGAACAGTGGCTCGAGGCGAGCGCGCAGTTTGATCAGGCGGCGAACTAACGCTCCCGCATGATGTCGTGCCGGTAGCGCTGCAGCGGCGACAGCAGATAGCTCAGAATCGTGCGCGAGCCGGTTCGGATCTCCACCGTCACGGCCATTCCCGGCGACAGGTTCACGAGCCGATCTTCCACTTGCATTTGCGCGCGATCGAGCGAGATACGCGCGCTGTAGCTGAGCTCCTGCCCGTCGGGCTCGCTGCTATCGTGCCGCGTCCCGGCCGCGCGGTCGCCGCTACGCTCCGGCGGTCGGTCGCGAATGATGGCGTCCTGCGAGACGCTCAGCACCCGGCCTTCCAAAAGGCCGTAACGGGTGAAGTTGAAGGTGTCGACCTTGATGGCAGCGCCCTGCCCGGCCTCGACAAAGCCGATGTCGCGGTTGGAGATCATCGCCTCGATCTCGAGCCGCGTGTCTGACGGCACGATCACGAGCAGCGACTGCGCCGGCGTGACCACGCCGCCGATGGTGTGGACCGCGAGCTGCTGCACGACGCCGTCGACCGGTGACGTCAATTGCTGGAGCTGCGTCCTCTGCTGCGCCTTGATCAGGTCCCGCGCAATCCCGTTGGCCTTCTGCCCGCTCTTGGCAAGCTCATCGGACAGGCTTTTGCGATACTCGGCCACGGCCTGGATTCGGGTCTCGCGGATCGCGGCGACGGCCTGCTCGGCCTCCTTCAGGCGGCTGCGTTGGACACCGAGCTCCTCCTGCTGCTCGATCTGGAGCTGAAGCGTCTCGTAATATGTCAGCTTCGAACCGATCTCCTTCTCCATCAGCGTCTTGCGGATATCGACGCGCTGCTCGGTCACGGGGAGCAATGCACCCAGCTTGTGGATCGTCGCCGCGATGGTCTGATGCTCGGCGTCCTTCTGCGCCTCCTGGCGTTCAAGGGCCGCGAGCTTGGCGCGGTGCTCGCTCACCTGGTTGGCGAGAAGCTGCTGCTGCGTCGCGACCAGCGATGGATCGGCATTCGCGGGAGGAACGAGATCGGCGGAGCCATCCTCGCCCGCGGCCAGCGCCGCGCGGAGGCGCGCGCTATTGAGACGTTCGGCCACGAGATCGTCGTGCAGGTGATCGCGCTCCGCGGCGTTCACGGTTGGATCGAGCTCGATCAGCACGTCGCCGGATTTGACCGCCTGCCCGTCCTGCACTTGGATGGCGCGCACCACGCCGGTCTCGAACGGTTGCACCACCTTGCTGCGCCCGCTCGACACCACCTTGCCGGTCGCGGACGCCACGATGTCGATCGTACCCCACGCGGACCACGCGAGCGCCGCACAGACAAGGGCCATCAGCGCCATCGCGATGGCGCGGCCGATCGGCGATGGCGGGGTTTCGGTGATCTCCAGCGCTGCCGGGAGAAAGGCGATTTCCTCGGCACGCCGGCTCTTCGCCTTCCGGAAGGGAACGACGGTCTGCTCCGGCTTCCGGGCCGGCGCGGTGCTAGCCGACCTCATAGATCCCTCCCTGAAGCCGGTGCAAGGTGGCATAGCGGCCGCCGTTCCTGATCAAGGCGTCATGCGTGCCGTCCTCGACCAGACGGCCGCGCTCCAGCGTGAAGATGCGGTCGGCGCCGCGGACGGTGGAGAGACGATGCGCGATGATCAGGACAGTGCGGCCCTTCGCGATGTTGTTCATGTTGTCATGGATGATCCGCTCGCTTTCATAGTCGAGCGCGCTGGTGGCTTCGTCGAAGATCAGGATGCGCGGATTGGTCACGAGTGCGCGGGCGATCGCGATGCGCTGGCGCTGCCCGCCCGAGAGCGTCGAGCCGCGCTCGCCGACGACGGTGTCGTAGCCCTCCGGGAGCTCCAGAATGAAATCATGGGCGCCCGCAAGCTTCGCCGCTTCCATGATTCGGTCCATCGGCAGGGTCGGATCGGCGAGCGCGATGTTGTCGCGCACCGAGCGGTTGAACAGCATGTTCTCCTGGAGAACCACCCCGATCTGCCGCCGCAGCCAGGCCGGGTCGGTCATGACAAGATCCATGCCGTCGATCAGCACGCGGCCGCCCTGCGGTACATAGAGCCGTTGCACCAGCTTTGCGAAGGTGCTCTTGCCCGAGCCCGACGATCCGACAATGCCGACGGTCTGGCCGGCCGGAATATCGAACGAGACGTCGTGCAGGATTTCCGGCCCGTCGAGCCGGTAGCGGAACGCGACGTGCTCGAAGCGGATATTGCCCTGCAGTGCCGGCAGCCCGGCGCGGGCCGCCGAGCAAGCCGGCTCCGCGGCGCTGTTGAGGATGTCGCCGAGCCGGGCGATCGAGAGCCGTGCCTGATGAAAATCCTGCCAGACCTGCGCCAGCCTCAGCACCGGCGCCGAGACGCGCCCTGCAAAGATGTTGAACGCCACGAGCTCGCCGACGGTCAGGCCGTCCCCGATCACAAGCCGCGCGCCGACATAGAGGATCGCAGCGGTGACGACCTTGCTGACGAACTGCACCAGTTGGCTCGCGGTGTTGCCGAGGCTGGTGACGCCAAAACTCGCCGAGACGTAGCCGGCGAGCTGCTCCTCCCAGCGGCGCTGCATCTGCGGCTCGACCGCCATCGCCTTCAGCGTCTCGATGCCGCTGACACTCTCGACCAGAAAAGCCTGGTTCTCGGCGCCGCGGCGGAATTTCTCCTCCAGCCTGCGGCGAAACAGTGGCGTCGCGACCGCCGAGATCGCGATGTAGAACGGGAACGATCCGAGCACGATGCAGGTCATCATCGGCGAATAGGCGAACATCACCGCCAAAAACACCGAGGTGAAGACCAGGTCGATGACAAGCGTCAGCGACGAGCTGGTGATGAAATTGCGGATGTTCTCGAGCTCGCGGACCCGCGCCACGGAATCGCCGACTCGCCTGGCCTGAAACCAGGCCATCGGCAGCGCCAGCAGATGATGGAACAGGCGGGCCCCCAGCTCGACGTCGATGCGGTTGGTCGTATGCGAGAACAGATAATTGCGCAAAATTCCGAGCACGGTGTCGAACAGCGAGACGACGACGAGGCCGATCACGAGCACGTCGAGCGTGGACAGCGAGCGGTGCACCAGCACCTTGTCGATCACGACCTGAAAGAACAGCGGCGAGACCAGCGCAAACAGCTGGAGAAAGAACGAGGCGGCCAGCACCTCGCCGAACAGCCGCCGGTATTTTCCGATCGCGCCGATGAACCAGGTGATGTCGAAGGCACGCCCGGGGTCGGACAGTCCGGCGCGCCGGGCCATCAGGATCAATCCACCGTCCCAGATCGCGCACAGCTCGTCGCGCTCCATGAACACCGGCCGCCGCGCCACCGGCGACTGCACCAGCACCTTGTCGGCGGAGGCTTTTGCGATGACCATGAAACTGCCGTCACGCAGCATCGCGATTGCCGGCAACGGACTGTCCGACAGACGGCTCCATTGCGTTCGATAGGTTCGTGCTTTCAGTCCGAGCGACCTGGCGCAGCGGATGATGTCCGCTGCGCCGAAGCTTGCCGTGCCTAGCCGGTGCCTGAGCTGATCGCGGTCGGCCGCCACGCCTTGCAGATGAAGCAAGGTCAAGAGCGCGTCGAGCCCCGTATCGGTCGAGACCGCGTGCGTCGTCATGGGCGTTCTCCAGGCCGGAGCGTCAGGCGTGCTGCGGAGGAGCGAGCGTCTGGGTCTGCGCCGCGTGCGGATCGGCCAGCGGCATCTCGCCATGGCCGTCGCCAGCCGGAACGAAGCTCGCCGCCATGGCCTGGTTGAGCAGCATCGTTGTCGCCATCGCCGCCCCGTCCTGGATCAGGACGTTGTTGCCGGTGCCGCCATCGAGTATGTCTTGGCCGGCGCCGCCGATCAGCACGTCGTCACCCGCGCCGCCCGTCAGCGTGTCGTTGCCGGAGCCGCCGATCAGGACGTCGTCGCCATTGCCGCCATTGGCGACGAGCTGGATGCCGCCGTGCAGGCCCGAAGCCGTGATGACGTCATCGCCATCGAGGCCGTTGATGACGATCCTGTCGCCTGCGCCGGCATCGGAGATGTTGATGTCCTGGCCAAGCCCGGACACCGTGACGATGCCATCGTGCTCGGTCACCGTGATGACGTCGCTGCCGCCGGTTCCGTTGATGGTCACGGTATCAGCGGCGCCGTCATTGGCGCCGAGGTCGAGATTGACCTGGTTCACCCCGGTGCCGGAGAGATCATTGACCGTGATGTTGTCGGCGCCGCCGAGAGCGTTGAAGTTGATGTGCTCGACGCCATTGAGGTCCATCGCGATGGCGGCGACGTCGCGGGTGAACAGCACCCGGCCGCCGTTGGCCGAGATGTTGATGTTCTCGTTGATGTTGGCACCGTTGAACAGCAGCGTATCGGTGCCCTTGCCGCCTTCGACGGTGTCGCTGCCGTCGCCGGGGTTCCAGACGAAGGTGTCGTCACCGCCACCGAGACTGGCGACGTCGTTGCCGCGGCCGCCGATCACGGTGTCATTGCCGGCGCTGCCGGTGATGGTGTCGTTGCCGTCACCGCCGTTGATGTTGAGACTGACGAGCTGGCCGGCCTTGATCGCGGATGCATCGATGACGTCGTTGCCGACGCCGCCGTTGAGGGCGAGCGCGTCGCCGGCGTCTGCGTGCGCGATCGTGACCTGCGCGGCCAAGCCGTTGACCACGACCGATCCGCTGGACGTGACGACCTTGATGTTATCGTCACCCGCGGTGCCGTTTACCGTCACGCGGTCCGCCGCGCCGTCACCGCTCTGGCTGCCGGGACCGGCGCTGAGGTCGATCGCGACCTGCGTGACGCCGGTGCCGGTGAGGTCGCCGACATTGATGTTGTCGGCGCCACCGGCCGCGGCGATCTGCACGCGCTCGACGCCGTTGAGGTCCATGGTAATGGCGCCGACGTCGCGGGTGAGAAGCGCACGGCCTCCATTCGCCGAAATCGACATATTCTCGGCCACATTGGAGCCGTTGAACACCAGCGTGTCCGTTCCCGTGCCGCCTTCGACGGTGTCGCTGCCGTCGCCGGGATTCCAGACGAAGGTGTCGTCGCCCGCACCGAGAAGGGCCACGTCGCTGCTGCGGCCGCCGGTGACCTTGTCGTTGCCGTCACCGCCGATCAGTGTGTCGGCGCCCTGGCTGCCGGTGATGGTGTCGTTGCCCGCGCCGCCGTCAATGGTCAGCCCGATCACCGCAGCGAGCGCGGAAGCATCGATGACGTCGTTGCCGCCGAGTGACTGGATGACCAGCCGATCGTTGGCAGCTTCTGCATTCGCGATTGTCACGACTTGCGGCAGGCCGGTCACCGTGACCGTGGTGCCCTCGGCTGTGACCTGGATGTTCTGATTGCCGTTGGTCCCGTTGACGGTCACCGTATCGGCCGCGCCATCGCCCTGCGTGCCGCCAGGAACGGCTCCGAGATCGACGAGGATCTGCTTGACGCCGGTGCCGGTGAGATCGCCGACATTGATATTGTCGGCGCCGCCTCGCGCATCGAACTCGATCTGCTCGATGCTGTTGAGGTCCATCGTGATGTTGGCGACATCGCGGGTGAAGCGCACCCGGCTGCCATTGGCCGAGATGTTGATGGTCTCGTTGATATTGGCGCCGTTGAACAAGAGCTTGTCGTTGCCCGATCCGCCTTCCACGGTGTCGCTGCCGTCGCCGGGATTCCAGATGAAAGTGTCGTCACCCGATCCAAGCTGGGCGACGTCGTTGCCGCGACCGCCATTGACGATGTCGTTGCCGGAGCCGCCGATCAGGAGATCGTTGCCGTCACCGCCGGTGATCGTGTCGTTGCCGGCGCCGCCGTCGAGCGTCAGCGAAATCAGGCTGCCGAGTCCGTTACCTGCGGTGATGACATCGTCGCCGCCGCCGGCGTGCAGCACGAGATTCTCCGTCGTGCCTATGTCGAGCGAAAATGGTGCCGGGCCCGTCCCGTCAAACCGCACGCGCGTGCCATTCGCCGTGATCGTAAATGTTTCGGAAGTATTGCTTCCGTTGATCTGCACCGTGTCGTTGCCGTCGCCGCCCTCAACGACGTTGGTGCCGCCGCCGGGATTCCAGATCATGAGGTCGTTGCCGGCCTCGCCGAAGAGCTGGTTGTCGCCGCTGCCGCCGTCCAGCGTGTCGTTGCCTGCGCCACCGAACAGCAGATCGTTGCCGCCGCCGCCCTTGATCACATCGTCGCCAGCCTGCCCGAACAGCAAATCGGCTCCCGAGCCGCCGGTGATTTTGTCATTGCCGTCACCGCCGAAGATGTTGACCGCGGGCATCGGACCGTGGCCTTCGTCGACGGTGATCGTGTCGTCGCCGCCTTGCCCGAAGATGTCGATCTCGTTGGTGTTGGCAATTGTGGGATCGCCACCGATCGTCTTCACGTGCCCGTTATTGATGAGAATGCGGCCGGACTGGTCGCGGCCGATCACGAGGCCGTTATTGGCGCTGTCGCCGAAAATCGTGAGCTGCCCCGTAACCGGGGAAAAAACAGAGGTAATAGACATTCTAATATCCTTCGATCGATCTAGCCCCTCCCCTCGATGCCTAGCAGCCGCCAACACAACAATCTTGAAGCGTTGCTTGAGACACGCGTGATTAATCTGGAGATTTCCTCCAGATTTGCGGCAGGCCGGTTTCGGAGATCAGCGGATGTGACAGCTCGCACATTGCGCGGCGCGGCGGCGGCGCAGCTTTGGGCGAGCATGCCGGGGCCGAACGAAATTGCCCGTGTGGTCTCGACGCCTTTGGTATTAAGCTCGGCGGTGGAATTGGCGTCAGCACATGATGTACGGTCCCGAGAGCGACCCGGTATTTTCGGCCCAACGGATATCCAAACAAGGAATATTTGAAGGAGATCTCACTTGTCATTACCAGAACCGATCAAGTTCACCGACGGCGCGGCTTACGAGCGCTTCATGTCGCCCTGGAGCCGATCGGCCGGGACGCTGTTCCTCGACTGGCTGGCGCCACACTCGGGACTGGCCTGGGTGGATGTCGGTGCCGGCAATGGCGCATTCACCGAGCTGCTGCTTGCGAAGTCCGCGCCCTCATCCGTTTGCGCGATCGATCCGTCGGACGCGCAGATTGCGACTGCACGCCAGAAGATATCGGCAAAGCAGGTCGAGCTTTCGATTGGCGATGCGATGGCGCTTCCCTACGACGCCGACCGCTTCGACGTCGCGGTGATGGCGCTGGTGCTGTTCTTCGTCCCCGACCCGCGCAAGGGCGCCTCGGAGATGGTCCGCGTCACCAGGCCCGGCGGCATGGTCGCGTCCTACACCTGGGACATCATGCGGGGCGGGACGCCCACCGAGCCCCTGTGGGAAGAGTTGGACGCCATGGGCAAACCGGCGGCGCGCCCGCCGAGTGCGGATATCTCGCGCTTCGAAGCGCTGAAGGCGCTTTGGGCGGAGCTCGGTCTTCGCGACATCGAAACCCGCGAGCTGGTCGTCGAGCGGACATTCGCTGACTTCGACGACTACTGGCTCTCCATGGTTGTGAGCAGCCCGGCCGGCGTGCTGGGAAAGCTTTCGGACACCGAGAGCGCGGAGCTGAAGCGCCGATTACAAGCGCGACTGCCGGCGAGTGCGACCGGCGAAATCACCGTTCATGCGAGCGCGACTGCGATCAAGGGACGAAAGGCCGCTTGATGGTCGGGCGAGCATCCGCGGCTGATCGCGTTGACAGCCGCAACCGGCTTCAGGGCGGAAGGCCGACGACGTGTTACGTCGCCGCCTTCTTCTTCGCCTTCGGCTTCACTGGTTTCGGAGTGACTGGCGGCTCGGGCGAGCCCTCGATCGCGGACAGGCGTCCGGCCGTAAATGTGTAGATGCCCGCGCGGGGGCCCGTGGTCCAGGTGACCACCGCGACGCGACGGCCGGCGGCATCGCTGGAGAGATTGACGGTCGATGGCGCGCCGATGCCGCGCACCACGTCGCATTCGGTGTGACCGAGCGCGACCGTGCCGCCCATCGGCGCGGGCGCCGTGGTCGAGGCATTGGCGTCGGCAGGTCCAGGCGGCGTCATGCCGGGGCAAGCGCCGTCGGCGCTGACGAGATCCTCGGCGCCAACCGGCTTGTCGGGGGTCAGCGGCGGCGATTCGATCGAGATGTTCTTGATGAACAGGCGGCTCGGCTTGTTGAACCATTCGGCGTCTTTTGCAGACGCCAGCAGATCGGTCCCGCCCGAGCAGCCCGCGATCAGCGGCGCGACAGCGGCCAACACAAGTATGAGCGACTTTGGAAGCTTTTGATGTCGCACGATGAACTAAATTCCCCACGTCAAGGAGCAGCCCTAAGCGATTGTCCCAACATCACTTTGCGGCACGAAGGTGGCCGAAACCAGTTTGCCCGAGAAAGTCCAAATTATCATTAATTGCGAACGGCCGCTAATTCCGCCGCTGCCATCGGCCCCGTTCGTCCGCCTGCCAATAGGTGACCTCAAATCCGCGCGTCTTGCAATCCGTCCAGGTGCTGCGGGCCACCGCGAGCGCATCCGGATCGTCGCCGTTGAACAGCAGCACCATGCGCTCATAGGCCTCCGCGTCCTGCGGCAAGGCGGCGCTGTCGACCAGAAAGCGGACATTGGCGCCGTTGGGATTACCCTCCTCGATCGCCAGCACGATCAGTTGCTCGGCCACATCGTTCACGCGCCATGTCGCATGCGGCAGGAAAGAATCGTCGCGATAGGTCCATAAATGCGCGTCGAGCGCGTCGGCGCGCTCCGGCGAGGTCGATTGCACCACGACGCGCCAGCCGCGCTCGAGCGATTTCTCGAGAAGCGGCGGCAAGACGTTCTCAACCGTCATGTTTTGCAGATGGTAGAACAGCACTTCCGTCATTTGCGCTCGTAATGATCTGCCACCAGGCGATCGAGCAGCCTGACGCCGTAGCCCGAACCCCAGCTCTGGTTGATGTCGGTCTTGGGCGTGCCCATCGCGGTGCCCGCGATGTCGAGATGCGCCCACGGCGTGCCGTCGACGAAGCGCTGCAGGAACTGCGCCGCGGTGATCGAGCCGCCGTGACGGCCGCCGGTGTTCTTCATGTCGGCAAACTGGGAATCGATCAGCTTGTCGTATTCGGGGCCGAGCGGCAGGCGCCAGACCTTCTCGCCGCTCTCGATGCCGGCCGCGAGCAGGCGCTCGGCGAGCTCGTCATTGTTGGAGAACATGCCGGCATGATCGGTGCCGAGCGCGACCACGATCGCGCCGGTCAGCGTCGCCAGATCCACCATGAATTTCGGCTTGGTCTTCTTGGCCACGTACCAGAGCACGTCGGCCAGCACGAGGCGGCCTTCCGCGTCGGTGTTGATGATCTCGATGGTCTGGCCCGACATCGAGGTGACGATGTCGCCCGGCCGCTGCGCGTTGCCGTCGGGCATGTTCTCGACGAGGCCGATGGCGCCGACCGCATTGACCTTGGCTTTGCGCGCCGCGAGCGCGTGCATCAGGCCGACGACGCAGGCCGCCCCGCCCATGTCGCCCTTCATGTCCTCCATGCTGCCGGCCGGCTTGATCGAGATGCCGCCGGTGTCGAAGCAGACGCCCTTGCCGACGAAGGCAACCGGCGCCTCGCCCTTCCTTGCCCCGTCCCAGCGCATGATCACGGTGCGGCTCGGCCGCGCCGAGCCCTGGCCGACGCCGAGCAGCGCGCCCATGCCGAGCTTCGCCATCGCCTTGACGTCGAGCACCTCGATCTTGACGCCCAGCTTGCGCAGCTCGCTGGCGCGGCGCGCGAACTCCTCGGGGTAGAGCACGTTCGGCGGCTCGTTGACGAGATCGCGCGCGATGATGACGCCGTCGACGACCGCGCCGGCCGAGGCAAAGGCCTTCTTCGCCGCGGCCGCATCGCCGACCGCCAGCGAGACGTCGGCGCGCAAGGTCCCCTCCTCGCCGTCCTTCTTTTTGGTCTTGTAGCGATCGAACTTGTAGGCGCGCAGCCGCAGGCCCGAGGCGATCGCGACCGCCTGCTCGCTGCTCATGGCGCCGGTCGCCAGTTCCGCCACGATGGTCATGGCAGCGGGACCCGCCTTGAGCTTGCTGGCGGCGATGCCGCCGAATTTGAGGAAGTCGTTGCCCTTCAGGCCCGATGCCTTGCCGGCCCCGATCACGATCAGGCGCTCGGCCTTCAGACCCTCAGGCGCGAGGATGTCCAGGGCGGCGCCGGTTTTACCCTTGAATGAGGCGACGGCCGCCGCCCGCTTCACGAGCTCGGCTGCCCCGCCGAGCGCCTTGGCCGTCGCCGGGCCGACCTTCAGAGCGTCGTCACAGAACACGATCAGGATGCCACGGGCGGCGGTAGCCAGCGGGACGAAGCCGACCTTGATGGCATCGGGCATGGGTAACTCCTCGAAAACATGGGATATTTTGCCAATCAAGGGGACCGGCCGAGAGCCGGATCTGAACGGCGATTCACTCGTCTGTCCCCACTATGGGCCAGAGCCACGGTGGATGCCAAGCGCCGGCCGTGGCAGGGACGCCACAACGAGCGAAATATTAACCATATGTTGAGGGTGCCATGGGTCAGCCATTTTGTTGACGGATCAAAGGGATGGTAGTGAGAAAGTGAGCCTCCGGAAGAGCAGCCTGGCCGACCTTGGGGATCCCCTGTCAGGGGATTGGTTGGACAGAAGGGCTTCCGGTGCGCGCGTTGGGGCTTTGGTGGGATTCGTGCGGTAGCGCATGGGGTCAATCGACAGGTATATTTTCCGCACGACGCTGGCGTCGTTTGCGCTCGTCCTGGTCAGCCTCACCGGCGTGATCTGGATTACGCAGGCGTTGCGCGGCATCGACCTGATGACGAGCCAGGGTCAGACCATCCTGACCTTCCTCGGCATCACCGGGCTCGTCATTCCGGCGCTGGTCCTGATTATCTCGCCGATCGCGCTGATGATCGCGATCTCGCACACGCTGAACAAGCTCGCGACCGATTCCGAAATCATCGTGATGAATGCCGCCGGCTTCTCGCCGTTCCGGCTGTTCTATCCGTTCTTCTACGCCACCTGCGTGGTGGCGCTGCTGGTCACCTTCATCTCGGCCTATCTCGCCCCCGATGGCATGCGGCGGATCAAGCAATGGGATGCCGAGATCACCGCCGACGTGCTCACCAACATCCTGCAGCCCGGCCGCTTTGCCCAGCTCGACAAGAATCTCACGATCCGGATCCGCGAGCGGCAGCCCGGCGGCATTCTCGCCGGCATCTTCATCGACGACCGCCGCGATCCCAATGAGCGCGTCTCAATCGTCGCCGAGCACGGCGAGGTCGTGAAGAACGACAACGGTTCATTCCTGGTCCTCAAGGACGGCAATCTCCAGCGCTTCGAGGCCGGCAAGCGCGATCCGGCGCTGGTGGCCTTCGGCCGCTACGGCTTCGACATGTCGAAGTTCTCCAACCAGGGCCACGACGTCACCCTCGGCATTCGCGAACGCTATCTCTGGGAGCTGTTCTCGCCGTCCGAGGACGATCCCGTCTACAAGGCGGTCCCCGGCCAGTTCTGGTCCGAGCTGCATGACCGCCTGATGGCGCCGCTCTATCCGTTCGCGTTTGCGGCACTGACCTTCGCCTTCCTCGGCGCGCCGCGCACCACGCGCCAGAGCCGCAACTTCTCGATCGGCGGCTCGGTGCTCGCGGTGTTCGGGTTGCGCATGGCCGGATTTGCCTGCTCGGTGATGGCGGTGAAGTCGCCGTTCGCCGCCGCCGTGCAATATGCGATGCTGGTGACAGCGATCGGTGCCGGCATGTGGATGATCGTCGGCGGTGTCGTGGTCGAGCCGCCTGCCGGCCTGATGGAAGCCATCAACAGATCAAACGCGCGTATCGCGCGGCTGTTCGGGCGGCCGGCCGCCGCATGAGCATGCTCACCAACACGCTCGGGCGCTATTTCGCCGGCCGATTCGTGGTCGCCGCGCTCGGCGTGTTCGCGAGCATTTTCCTGCTGCTGGTCCTGGTCGACTACATCGAGATGGTGCGCAAGACCTCAGGGCTGGCCTCAGCCTCCGCGGTCATGGTCGCGGAAACCTCGCTGTTTCGGGTGCCGCAGCTGCTGGAGAAGCTGACGCCGTTCTGCATGCTGATCGGCGCCATGATGTGCTATCTCGCGCTCTCGCGCCGGCTCGAGCTCGTGGTGGCGCGCGCCGCCGGCGTCTCGGCCTGGCAGTTCATCTCGCCCGCGCTCGGCAGCGCGCTCCTGATCGGCGTGATCGCTACCGTCGCCTACAATCCGATGTCGGCTAACCTGCGCGAGCTCTCCAAGCGGATGGAAGCCGAGCTGTTCGGCTCGGCGCCGGGCGGCGGCATTCAGGATGCATCCGGCTTCTGGCTCAACCAGGTGACCAGCGACGGCCAAACCATCATCAACGCCGCGCGCAGCGAGCAGCAGGGCGTCCGGCTGACAGGGCTCACGCTGTTCCGGTTTGACACAGAGCAGCATTTCAAGGAGCGGGTCGAGGCGCGCGAGGCGACGCTCGAGTCCGGCCACTGGCTGTTCAAGGGCGTGCGCCGCTTCTCGCTCGATGCCCCGCCGGTCGATCAGGCCAGCCTCGAGATTCCGACGACGTTGACCGAAGCGCAGGTCCGCAACAGCTTTTCCACACCCGAGACTGTGTCCTTTTGGCAACTACCGAGCTACATCCGCTCATCGGAGAGCTCGGGGTTCGCGACAGCCGGATATCGACTCCAGTATCACAAGCTGCTGGCACAGCCGTTTTTGCTCGCCGCCATGGTGATGCTCGCGGCTTCCGTGTCGCTGCGCTTCTTCCGGATGGGCGGCGTACAGAAGATGGTTTTGAGTGGCGTGGGCGCAGGCTTTCTGCTCTACGTTCTGTCGAAAGTGACTGAAGACTTGAGCAAGGCTGAGTTGATGCATCCGATCGCTGCGGCGTGGTTGCCCGCGGTGGTGGGCGGCCTCACCGGCTTTTTGGCCTTGCTGTATCAGGAGGACGGATAGTGACGACCGTCCGCCGAGGACACGTGTCTGGTTTGGCGTTGCGCAATCCCGTGCGCGCGAACGGATTCGGCTTGTCTGTCCGCAGGCTCCTGCTCGCCCTGATCGCGACCGTATCGCTTGCCGGCATGATCGATCTTGCCACGGTGACGCCGGCTGCCGCCCAGAGCTACACCTACAATCCGCGGCCGCCACGTCCGACGCCGCCCAAGGCCGCCAATGACGGGCAGATGCTCGTGCAGGCGACCGAGGTCGATTACGACTACAACAACTCGCGCGTCTCCGCGGTCGGCAACGTCCAGCTGTTCTACAACGGCACCAGCGTCGAGGCCGACCGGGTCATCTACGATCAGAAGACCAAGCGGCTCCATGCCGAAGGCAACATCCGCATGACGGATGCCGACGGCAAGATCACCTACGCCGAGATCCTGGATCTTTCCGACGATTACCGCGACGGCTTCGTCGATTCGCTACGCGTGGACACCGCCGACCAGACCCGCATGGCCGCGACCCGCGCCGACCGCTCCTCCGGCAACTACACGGTGTTCGAGAACGGCGTCTACACGGCCTGCGCGCCGTGCAAGGACGATCCGAAGAAGCCGCCGCTCTGGCAGGTCAAGGGCGCCCGCATCATCCACGACCAGCAGGAGAAGATGCTGTATTTCGAGACGGCGCAGCTCGAATTCTTCGGCGTGCCGCTCGCCTACATGCCCTATTTCTCGACGCCCGATCCGACCGTGAAGCGCAAGACCGGCTTCCTGATGCCGGGCTTCACCTCCTACACGGCGTTCGGCTACGGCGTCGAAGTCCCGTTCTACTGGGCGATCGCGCCCGACATGGACGCGACCTTCAGCCCGCGCATCACCTCCAAGCAGGGCGTGCTGTTCCAGGCCGAGTTCCGCCAGCGCCTGATGGACGGCGCCTATCAGGTTCGCGTCTACGGCATCGACCAGCTCAACCCCGGCAATTTCGCCGGCCAGCCGGGCGACCGCCAGTTCCGCGGCGGCATCGAGACCAAGGGCCAGTTCGCGCTGAACGACAAATGGGTCTGGGGCTGGGACGGCGTCCTGCTCTCCGATTACTATTTCATGTCGGACTACCGCCTGTCGGCCTATCGCGATCCGCTCGGCTCGTTCCTGAACCTGCCGACGGATGCGCTGTCGCAGCTCTATCTGACCGGCGTCGGCAATCGCAGCTTCTTCGACGCGCGCACGATGTACTGGACGAGCTTCTCGGGCAACCAGCAGCAGGTCCCGGTCGTCTATCCCGTGATCGACTACTCGAACGTGCTCAACTATCCGATCTTCGGCGGCGAGGTCTCCTACAAGACCAACTTCGTCAATCTGACGCGTAACGACGCGGCGTTCGATCCGATCACGACGGCGGCCAACACCAGCGGCCTGTGCACGACGACGTCAGCCGATCCGCTCGCGCGCACGCCGTCGCAGTGCCTGCTGCGCGGCTTCCCCGGCACCTACACCCGCCTGACGGCGGAGGCGCAGTGGCGCAAGTCCTTCACCGATCCCTTCGGCGAGATCTGGACGCCATTCGCGATCCTGCGCGCCGACGCGATCAATTCCGACGTCTCCAACCAGCCGGGCGTTTCGAACTACCTGCCCGTCGGCGACACCCAGGCGTTCCGCCTGATGCCGACCGTCGGCCTCGAATATCGCTATCCCTTCATCAACGTTCAGCCCTGGGGCTCGACCACCATCGAGCCGATCGCGCAGATCATCATCCGCCCGAACGAGACCTATGCCGGCAAGCTTCCGAACGAGGATGCGCAGAGCATGGTGTTCGACACCTCGAACCTGTTCAGCGTCGACAAGTTCTCCGGCTACGACCGTGTCGAGGGCGGCGGCCGCGCCAATGTCGGCGTGCAGGCGACCACGCAATTCGACAAGGGCGGCGCCGTCAAAGTGCTGTTCGGCCAGTCCTACCAGCTGTTCGGCATGAACTCCTACGCGGTGCAGGACTCCATCAATACCGGCATCAATTCCGGCCTCGACAAGCCGCGTTCGGATTACGTGGCGAGCGCCGCCTACTCGCCGAACAGCACCTATACGTTCAGCGTTCGCTCCCGCATGGACGAGCAGACCTGGAACGTCCAGCGCTTCGAGGCGGAAGGCCGCGCCAACTTCAATCGCTGGGCGGTCAGCGTGATGTACGGCAATTATGCGGCGCAGCCGGAGCTCGGCTATTTGACCCGCCGCGAGGGTATTCTGACGACCGGCTCGATCAAGGTCGCGACCAATTGGGTGGTGACGGGCTCGGCGCGCTGGGACCTTGAGGCCAACAAGATCAACCAATACGTGCTCGGCGCCGGCTATGTCGACGATTGCTTCGTGCTGGCGGCGAACTATGTAACTTCGTATAGCTACTCCGCGGGCACAACACCGCCCGTGCTGAGCCACGCGTTCATGTTCCAGATCGGCCTGCGCACGCTGGCGACCTCGACCGGGTCCAGCGGTACCGCCGGTTACCAGTGAACCCATCTAAAGTGCCGGCCGCCTGTTCCCTATCGCGGAATCATTGCGGCTGACATGCGAGCGACAACCATGACGACCCGATCATGACCATCCGATTGCCTGTCTTCCGCCTCCCCCTCCTCGTGCTGGGCGCCGTGCTGGCCTCCATACTGGTTCTCGCCGGCGCACCTGCACGTGCGCAGAACATCGTGGTCATGGTCAACGGCGATCCCATCACCGATTTCGACATCGAGCAGCGCTCCAAGCTCGACCAGCTGACGACGCAGAAGGCCCCGAGCCGGCAGGACGTCATCAACGTGCTGATCGACGACAAGATCAAGCTCAAGGAAGGCAAGAAGTACGGCGTCGATCCCACCGCTTCCGACATCAACCAGTCCTACGAGGGCATGGCGCAGCGCATGCGCATCTCGCCCGATCAGCTCACCAAATCGCTCGAGGTCAAGGGCGTGCGCCCCGAAGCTCTCAAGAATCGCATGAAGTCCGAGATGGTCTGGACCAGCCTCGTGCGCGGCCGCTTCAAGGAGAAGTTGCTAGTCAGCGAGAAGGACGTCGCCGACAAGGTGCGGGAAGGCGGCGACGAGAAGCTTCAGATCGAGGGCACCGAATACAAGATGCAGCCGATCGTGCTGATCGTGCCGCGCGGCTCGTCCGCCGCCTTCCAGGAGACGCGGATGAAGGAAGCCGAGCAATATCGCTCGCGTGTCGGAAGCTGCGAGGAAGCCAATTCGCTGTTCCGTTCGACGCCGAACGCCACCATCCGCGACAGCGTCACCAAGACCACCGCCGACCTGCCGGAGGCGCTGCGCAAGGTTCTCGACGACACCGCGATCGGCCACCTCACGGCACCCGAAGTGACCAAGGCCGGCATCGAGATGGTCGTGCTTTGCTCGCGCAAGCCGACCACGATCGATACGCCGAAGAAGCGCGAGATCCGCGAGAAGATGTATACGGAGAAGTACGAGAAGACCCAGAGGGTCTATCTCGACGAGCTCCGTAAAGCGGCGATGATCGAATATCGCAACCACTGATGGCTGCTCCCGCAAAGCCCCTTGCACTGACGCTCGGAGAGCCCGCCGGCATCGGCCCCGACATCACCATCGCAGCCTGGCTCAGGCGCCGCGAGCTAGGCCTGCCCGCCTTCTATCTGCTCGGCGACGAGGCGCTGATCGCGCAGCGCGCCAAAGCACTCGGCGCCGAGATCAGGATCGCCGCGGTGAGCCCGGGCGAAGCCGAGAGCGCCTTCGCCGACGCCCTGCCCGTGGTTGCGACCGGCGGGCGTGCGACCGCTGCGCCCGGTAAGCCCGACGCCTCGAGCGCACCGGCAGCCCTTGCCTCGATTCGCCAGGCCGTCAGCGACGTCCGTGCCGGCCGCGCCAGCGCCGTCGTCACCAACCCGATCGCCAAGAGCGTGCTCTACCGCGCGGGCTTCCGTCATCCCGGCCACACCGAATTCCTCGCCGAGCTCGCAGCCACCGATGCCAGCGTGCCGCAGCCGGTGATGATGCTGTGGTCGCCGCGGCTCGCCGTGGTGCCGGTGACGATCCACGTTTCCCTGCGGGAAGCCCTTACCCAACTCACGAGCGAGCTCATCGTCTCGACCGTGCGCATCGTCGCGACTGAGCTCACATCACGCTTCGGCATTGCGCGGCCGCGGATCGCGATCTCCGGCCTCAACCCGCATGCCGGCGAGGACGGTTCGCTCGGACATGAGGAGCAGACCGTGATCGCGCCGGCGCTGAAAGCGCTGCGCCATGACGGCATCGACGCCAGGGGACCGCTGCCCGCCGACACCATGTTCCACGAAGCCGCGCGAAACACTTATGACTGCGCGGTCTGCATGTATCACGACCAGGCGCTGATCCCGATCAAGACGGTGGCGTTCGACGACGCCGTCAACGTCACGCTCGGCCTGCCCTTCATCCGCACCTCGCCCGATCACGGCACCGCCTTCGACATCGCCGGCACCGGCAAGGCCAATCCGGCGAGCCTGATCGCGGCGCTCAAGCTTGCCAGCCGCATGGCGGCTGCAAACAGCTGATGAGCGCGATCGACGACCTCCCGCCGCTTCGCGAGGTCATTCGCCAGCACGCTCTGTCGGCCCGCAAATCGCTGGGCCAGAACTTTCTGCTCGATCTCAATCTCACCGCGCGCATCGCGCGCGCGGCAACGCCGCTGGAAGAGAGCACCATCGTCGAGATCGGCCCGGGCCCGGGCGGACTGACGCGCGCACTGCTCGCGCTCGGCGCCAAACGCGTCATCGCGATCGAGCATGACGAGCGCGCGATCCCGGCGCTGAATGACATTTCCGCGCGCTATCCCGGCCGGCTCGAGATCGTGCATGGCGATGCCATGACCTTCGATCCGCGTCCGCTGCTTGGCGGAGAGCGCGCGAAGATCGTCGCCAATCTGCCCTACAACATCGCGACCCAACTCTTGATCAACTGGCTCACCACCGAGCCCTGGCCGCCCTGGTACGACATGATGGTGCTGATGTTTCAGCGCGAGGTCGGCGAGCGCATCGTCGCGCGCGAGGACGAGGAGGCCTATGGCCGGCTCGGCGTGCTCGCCAACTGGCGCTGCGAGACCAGAATCCTGTTCGACATCTCACCATCCGCCTTCGTGCCGCCGCCGAAGGTCACCTCCTCGGTCGTGCGCCTGGTGCCGCGCGCGGAGCCTCTGCCGTGCGATCGCAAGATGCTCGAGCAGGTCGCCGCCGCGGCCTTCGGCCAGCGCCGGAAAATGCTGCGCCAGAGCCTGAAATCGCTTCAAGCGGATCCCGCGCGGCTTGCGCAGGCGGCCGGCGTCGATGCGACGCGGCGTGCGGAGACCATTCCCATCTCCGGCTTTGTTGCCATGGCGCGTGAATTGGCGGATATACGAGCCGAAACGTGAGAATGGAAATTCCGGAGGAAAGAAAATGGCGGTGATGCGCCGGCAGTCGCTGGTCACGTTCGATGCACCCTTGTGCGAGACCATCGTCGATACGCCCAAGCCGCAAGGACGTGAGGTGCTGGTGCGCATCGAGCGCTGCGGCCTCTGCCATTCCGACCTGCACATCCAGGACGGCTATGCCGATCTCGGCGGCGGCAAGAAGCTCGACACCACGCGCGGCATGACGCTTCCCTTCACGCTCGGCCACGAGATCGCCGGCGTCGTCGACGAAGTCGGCCCCGACGTGGCGGCGGGGCTCGTCGGTTCGAAGAAGGCGGTGTTTCCCTGGATCGGCTGCGGCCAGTGCCGCGACTGCAAGAATGGCGACGAGAACCTCTGCGCCAGGCAGCGCTTCCTCGGCGTCTCCATCGACGGCGGCTTCGCCACCCACGTGCTGGTGCCCGACGCAAAGTATCTGCTCGATTACGATCCGCTGCCCGTCAACCAGGCCGCGACCTTGATGTGCTCCGGCGTCACCGCCTATGGCGCGCTCAAGCGCCTGGTCGACCGTCCGCGCCAGCGCAACCTCTTGCTGATTGGTCTGGGCGGCGTCGGCATGATGGGCCTGTCATTCGCGCAAGCCATGTTCAAGCAGCCGGTCACGGTCGCCGATCTCTCGCCGGCCGCCCGCGAGACCGCGCTGAAGAACGGCGCGGCCAACGCCTACGATCCGTCCGAGCCCGACGCGATCAAGCGCATCCTGAAGGAGACCGATGGCGGTTTTGACGAGGTCGTCGATTTCGCCGGCAACGAGAAGTCGATGGCATTCGCGGTCGCGGTTGCCGCGCGCGGCGGCAAGGTCGTGGTCTCCGGCCTGATGGGCGGCCAGTTCACGCTGCCGATGGTGCAATGGGTCTACAAGCGCCTCACGGTCGAGGGTTTTATGGTCGGCACGCTTGCTGAGGCGCATGAACTGATGGCGCTCGCCCGCGCCGGCAAGATCAAGCCGACACCGATGCGCGAAGAGCCGATGGGCGATGTCCAGAAATGGATCGATGAGCTGCGCGCGGGCCACGTGGTCGGCCGCATCGTGCTGAAGAACTGAGTTTCGAACGGCGGCGGGATACGCGTCTCGCCCCCGCTTTCGTCTTGCTCGATTTCTCGGCTCGACGTTCGTCGCTGAAGGAGACACGCACGCCTTCGCACGAAGCCCGGCGCGTGGAACGGCTGCGGCTACACCGCGTTGGCAGCGCATGTCCATTCGCTGCACCATCGAAAGCGCGCCCTCGGTACGCCGAGGGTGCAGGCCGGCGGTCCATCGGGCACTCAATTTCGAAATTCCGTAGTTCTCCGGACGAGAACAAAGTTCGGGGCGTGGCCCTCGTGCAACGCAGCGCGCTCTTCCGGATTCGGCGCCAATTTTTCGATTTCCCGGAAGCCGTTGGTCGGCCCTTCCGCCCGACGCGGCCCGTCGCTGGCAGCACGCCAACGCCTGCCGCCATCCCAGTTCCGCGGATGGATCCGGGCGCCCCGCCCCCAACTTGCCGAATTCCGATAGCCTATTCCCCCGAAACTTGCGTAGAACCAAAGCACAACTTGCATTGGAATGCGAACAGCCGTTCAATGGCAGCATAAGCCAACAGCACATTGCATCACCTGTGGTTTTGAGTGGAATGCAGACCTTTCTTGTCATTCTGGGCATCTGGCTCCTGATCAACGTACTCTTCGTCGTGATCATGATCCCCCCGCGCAAGCCGCGAAAATCTGACCAGCCGCGATCGTCGAGCACGCTTGCGCCTGTCCCGATCGGCCAAAATGCCTACGCGTTCGATGAGGACGAAAAGGTCTCGCTACGCCACACAATCATCGCCATTGCGATGGGTGCGCTGTTCTCCCTGACGCCGCCTCTTCTGCAAGCCGTCGACGACATCAAGCGGATGATCGGCAAATACCGCAAGCCGTTGCAGCACGCCGAGATGGAAGGCGACGGGCGATCCCTCGATACGGCCCTGAAACAGCTCCGCGCCCGCGAGACTCAGACACCGGCCGATGGATCGTCATCCGGCGAGCAGGACGGCTTGAAACAGTAGAGCCGCGTCCTTCCATCACTTCGCTCTAAAAATTGGAACGCCGCGAACCGCCCGCGCGTTGGCTTCTCGTCAAGGCAACGACGGAATCTGAATCGCATGACGAAGCCGCTGACAAAGACGGTGCGGCCAGTTCCAGACGAAAACCAGAGTCACAAGGGCGCCGGCAGCGCGCCGACCGTTCCCGTCGACACCACCAAGGGCCACCGCGACGACGAGAAGCAGAACATCCGTGAGCAGGCAGCCCACGGCAACTTGACCCAGAATACCAGCAACCGGCGCATGGGATAGGCGCAGAAATCAGGGGGATCAAACAGGAGACACGAACTTGGTCAGTCCAGACAACAAATGGTACGATCCGATCTCAGAGCGCTGGATCGCGCCGCGCGAACTCCACGCCGCAGCACCATTTCCCCACGCCAGCGAGAACCACGTCCTCGAGCTTCAGAGGAACGTCGAAATCCAGCGCATCTGGCGCGCGTTGGTCGATTGCTGCGCAAGGAAGTGATGCTCTTGGACGAGCGTGGCGGAACGCACCACCTGCCGCGCCACTATCACCCCGCATGACCGATCCCGCATCATCAGCAAGGCCCGTCGCAACCGCGATCCGCTATCTCTCGATCATCGCCGGCTGCGCCTGCCTGCTGCTCGCCGCGATCTGCTTCGCCATCGCCTGCCAGGTCTTCATCCAGACCGGGGTGTTCGCGCAATCCTACGCAATGGTGGGATTGATCAGTACGGTGCTGGGGCTTCTCGTTCTAACGCTGGCCCGTGTCTGGAATGGGTTTCGCAAGGGCTCAATCCATCCTACGAGCTGAAGCTGGGGAGACGATCTTTGCTGCGCAGTGACGCTCGGGGTACCTGGACCGCGAGCAAGCAATAGCGCCGGCAAAAAGCCTGAATTCGCGGTGGAACCAACGCCGTGCGGGCCCGATTCAGGCCACATCCTCTCCGGATTTGCGGCTCATTGCCACCTAAGTCTTTGTTGAGAAAGGGAAGGTAACGAGTTGCATGATGCGTAACCGGGAGACCAGAATGGGCAACCGCACGGCAAAGTTTGTATCCGCGCTGATCGGCAGCATCATTGCCGGCGCGCCGTTGGCCGCTGTCTCACAGAACGCGCCAAGCGCCCCCAGTACGGCGAGCACGGCGAATGCCGCGAGCGACTGTCTCGCCTCACCGAAGGGTGCCACGCCGCAGGGCCAGCACTGGTTCTATCGGCTCGAGCGCGCGACCAAGCGGCAATGCTGGTATCTGCGTGCCGAAGGCGCCAAGGCGACGCAGAGCGCGCAGGCGACGCAGGGCGCGCAGGAGGCGACGGCCGATACGCCGAATGCAGCTCCAGCCGCGCCGCAATCGGTGCAGAATGCGCATGCTGAATACATCGCGCCGCAAACCCGTGCCGCAGCAAGCGCGCCGGCGCCGGCCGCAGCCTCAACACAGCAGTCTCCCGGCACCGCTGATGCCAATGCAGCGCAGCCCGCCGTCGCCACGCGTTGGCCCGACGCCGCAGCCGCTTCGCCTGCACCGCAGCAGCCATCACCTGCGACGGCTGCCGCACCTGCAGCGGCGCCCGCACGGCCGAGCGCGACACCCGCCGCATCCCCTGCCCCGGTGACGCTCGCCGCGGCCGAAGCGCCCGCCGACAAGCCGACGGGCTCGCTCCAGATGCTCCTGCTCGTCATCGGCGGCGCGCTGGCGCTCGCCGGCCTCCTCGCCAGCATCATCTATCGCTTCGCCGGCGGACGCGTCCGCGTCCAGGCCGGCGACCATCGCCGCGTGAACTGGGACCAGCGGGATCACGGCGACAGCCGCGCGCCCTGGCTCAATGACCGGCCTGCCCCGGCGCCGCGCGCGCAACGGCCGCGACCGGTGGACTTCGACGCTGGGCGTCCCCAGCCGGCGCAACTCGCCGCATTCACCAACGAGATCGGCAGGATCGCAGCACGGGGCCGCCCCGCCCCGCTCGCGGCAGCAGAACCTGACGAGACCGGGATCGAGATATTCGACGGGGAGCTCGAGGTCGAGGCCCCGGCACCGCAGTTGGCTGCCGCCGCCCCCCATGACGCAGCGCCGGCTGGTCACGATGAAGCGACACCCGACGACGAGGATGCCGTCAACATCGACATCATCACGGCGATGCTGGAACGGCTGGCGCAGGAAGGGCCGCGGCTGCCGCAGCCTAGCCTTGAAGCTGACCTTGCAGACCTCGCACGAATCCAACGAGACCGGTCCGCCGCTCGCGCTTGAGTCGCTCGGCCTTCAGGATCGACTGCACCTCGGCGAAGGCGTCATCAACATTGTGGTTGATGACGATGTAGTCGTACTCGGCCCAGTGGCTCATCTCGTGGCTGGCACGGCTCATCCGATTGCGGATCACCTCGTCGGAATCCTGCGCACGCGAGTGTAGCCGCTTCTCGAGATCGCCGGCCGACGGCGGCAGGATGAAGACGCGAACCACGTCGACGCTTGCTTTCTGGTGCAGTTGCTGCGTGCCCTGCCAGTCGATGTCGAAAAGCACGTCCTGCCCCGCTGTCAGTGCCGCCTCGACCGGCGCACGCGGCGTCCCGTAAAGATTGTCAAACACGGTGGCCCATTCGAGCAGTTCGCCCTGTTCCACCATCGTCTCGAACCTGGGCTTGCTGACGAAGAAATAGTCGCGCCCCTCGACCTCTCCCGGCCGCTTCTGACGCGTGGTCGCCGACACTGACATCTTCAGGCCGGGCTCCCGCTCGAGCAACATCCGCGACAGCGTCGTCTTGCCCGCGCCCGATGGCGAGGACAACACGAACATCAATCCGCGCCGCTCGACACCGTCAGTACCGTGACCGCCCGTCGTCATCGATCACTCCAGATTCTGGACCTGCTCGCGAAATTGCTCGACCACGTTCTTCATGGCGAGCCCGGTATTGGTCAGCTCGATGTCGTTCGACTTCGAGCAGCAGGTGTTGACCTCGCGGTGAAACTCCTGCGCCAGGAAATCGAGCTTGCGCCCAACCGGGCCGCCCTTGCCGATCAGCTCGCGCGCCTGCGCGATGTGGGAGGCGATGCGGTCGAGCTCCTCGCGGATGTCGGCCCTGGTTGCGATCAGGATCGCTTCCTGCATCAGGCGCTCGGAATCGAAACGGTCGGAGGTGTCCAGCAGCGTTGCGATCTGCTCGGCGAGCCTGGCCCTGATCGCCTCCGGCTTGCGGCCCGGGGCGGCCTCGGCCTTCTTCGCCAGCACCTCGACCTCGTCCACGCGCTGGGTGAGGATCTGCCCGAGCGAGGTGCCCTCGCGCTTGCGCATCTCGACGAGTTCGGCGAGCGCCTTGTCGAAGGCGTCCGCTGCAGCTGCGCGCGCGGCCTTGTCCTCCTCCTCGTCCCCCTCGGGCTCGGCGACCTCGATCACGCCCTTGATGGCCAGGAGGCCGTCGACGCTCGGCGCGACCGCGTCGACCTTGCCGGCGATGACGGAGGCGGCCTTCAGAACGGCATTGAGCACGTCCTCATTGACGCGGACGGAGGTGGCGGCATTGGCGCGCTTGACGGTGAGATTGGCGTAGACGGTGCCGCGCGACAGCAGCTCGGCGGCGCGCTTCTTGGCATAAGCCTCGAGCTCGTCGAACCCCTGCGGCAGCCGCACCCGCAGGTCAAAGCCCTTGGCGTTGACCGACTTCAATTCCCATTCGAACGTATACGGCCCGCTCGCGCCGTGGCTTCGGGCAAAGCCGGTCATGGACGACAACGCCATCAGGTCAAATTCTCCGGAAACATGGGATTCGCGAGGCCAACAGGCCACGCGAATCTTAAGACTATTTTGCAGGAAAGTGGAATCCGCAAAGTCCCGTAGGCAGGTCTGCGCAAGGGCTGACGCCGGACCAAGGCCTAGCGCTGGATCACCGGCGGCGACGGCTGCACCGCGCCCTGCCGCGCGGGCGCCGGACCAGCGGGCCGCGCCGGCGGCTTCTTCTGCTGGGTCGGCTTGGGCGTGGTCGCGGTCGGCGCCGTATCGGCAGCCGCAGGCGCCGCGGCGGCCGGCGCCTGTACGTCGTCGGCCGGCTCGACCGTGTCGTTCTGGATCTGCCTCTCCATCGCGCGCAGCTTGGCGACGTTCTTCTGGTGCGCGTCGTAGGTCTCGGTGAAGGCATGCCCGCCCGACCCGTCGGCGACGAAAAAGAGGTCGCGGGTACGGGCCGGATTGGCCGCAGCCTCAAGCGAGGCGCGGCCGGGGTTGGCGATCGGGCCCGGCGGCAGGCCCTCGATCACATAGGTGTTGTAGGGCGAAGGCTGCGTGATCTCGCTGCGCTTGATCGGGCGTCCCAGCGTGCCCTTGCCGCCGACAAGGCCGTAGATGATGGTCGGATCGGACTGCAGCTTGATCTTCTGCTTGAGGCGATTGACGAACACGGCAGCGACCCGGCTGCGCTCGTCCGGCTTGCCGGTCTCCTTCTCGACGATCGAGGCGAGCGTCTCCAGCTGCTCCGGAGTCTTGACCGGAAGATCCTGGCTGCGGCGCTCCCAGATCTCCGCGAGCACGCGCTTGTGCGCCTGCTGCATGCGCTGGATCACCTGCTCGCGCGGGGTCCCGCGCGGGAACTTGTAGGTCTCGGGCAGCAGCGTGCCTTCACGCGGCAATTCGCGCACGCTGCCGGTGAAGATGTCATTGTCGGACAGCCGCGCCACGATCTGCTCGGAGGTCAGGCCTTCCGGAATCGTGACGGAATGCTGCACCACCTTGCCCTCGACGATGGTGGCGATGACATCACGCAGGGATGCGTTCTTCTGGAACGAATATTCCCCCGGCTTCAGGTCCGAGCTCGCCTTCAGCGCAGCCACCGCGGCGATGAACACCCACGGATTGACATCGGTCACGCTTTCCCTGTTCAGGGTCTCGGCGATGTCACGCTTGCCGGCGCGCTGCGGAATGTTGACGATCTTGTCGTCCTTCAGCGGCCCCGGCGCCTCGAGCACCTGCCGGCCGTAATAATAGACGCCGCCGGCGCCGAGCATGGCAATCAGCAGCAGAGTGATGATGGCGTTGCCGACCACGACAAAGGGATTGCGCGCCCGCTCCGAACGCTTCGGCGGTGGCGGGACCTGCTCGGGCTCGAGCGCTGCCCGGGGACTCCGGGGCGAAATGGGCGGCCTTTCACTCATCGAAGCAACCTGAATCCTGCCGGTTCAATCGCAGCCTGACAATCGCTTGCCGAGCCAAATGCACGCGCCCACAGACATGACTATCGCCGAATACGGCAAAACGGTGGATTCGTCGCAAACACAAACTATTGGGCCAGACGCCGGATGATCACCGACGCATTGGTACCGCCGAAACCAAAAGAATTCGACAACGCGACGTTCACCTCACGCTGCTTCGCCTTATGCGGCACGAGATCGATCGCGGTCTCCACCGACGGGTTGTCCAGGTTGATGGTCGGCGGGACCACATTATCGCGAATCGCGAGGATGGCGAAGATCGCCTCGATCGCGCCGGCCGCACCGAGCAGATGGCCGGTCGACGATTTGGTCGAGGACATCGCGACTTTGGAGGCGGCATTGCCGAGCAGCCGCTCCACCGCGGCGAGCTCGATCTCATCGCCGAGCGGCGTCGAGGTGCCGTGCGCGTTGATGTAATCGAGGTCGGACGCCGTGAGGCCGGCGCGTTTCAGCGCGGCCGACATGCTGCGGAAGCCGCCATTGCCATCGGGGGACGGCGACGTAATGTGATAGGCGTCACCCGACAGACCGTAGCCGATCACCTCGGCGTAGATCCTGGCGCCGCGGCGCCGGGCATGCTCGAGCTCCTCCAGGACGAGGACGCCGGCGCCCTCCCCCATGACGAAACCGTCGCGGTCCTTGTCGTACGGACGCGAGGCCTTCTCCGGCGTCTCGTTGAAGCCGGTCGACAGCGCGCGCGCGGCGTTGAAGCCGGCAATGCCGATACGGCTGATCGGCGACTCCGCGCCACCGGCAACCATCACGTCGGCATCGCCGAGCGCAATCAGGCGCGCGGCGTCGCCGACCGCGTGGGCGCCGGTCGAGCAGGCCGTGACCACCGAATGGTTCGGCCCCTTCAGCCCGTGCTTGATCGAGACATAGCCGGACGCGAGATTGATCAGGCGGCCCGGAATGAAGAACGGCGACACGCGGCGCGGGCCGCGCTCTTTCAGCAGGATCGCGGTATCGGCAATGCCGTTGAGGCCACCGATGCCCGAGCCGATCATGGTACCGGTCGCACATTTGTCCTCTTCGGTCTCGGGATGCCAGTTGGCATCGTCGAGCGCCTGGCCGGCCGCGGCCATGCCGAAGATGATGAAGTCGTCGACCTTGCGCTGGTCCTTCGGCTCCATCCAGATATCGGGATTGAAGCTATCGTTCGACCCGTCGCCGCGCACGACGGTGCAGGCGTATTTGGTCTGCAGATCGGAGACATCGAAGCTCTCGATCCTGCGCGCACCGCTTTCGCCGTTGAGGATGCGTTTCCAGGTCGGCTCGACGCCGCAGCCGAGTGGCGACACCATGCCGAGACCAGTGACGACAACCCGCCTCATATCCGAAAACTCCGCATCGAAAGATTCACGGCCAATAACAAGAAACCGGCTGACCGCTGCGAAGCGGCCCGTCCGGTTTCAATGTTGTCCCCGCGAAAATGAAGAGCTTAGCTCTTCGCGTTCTTCTCGAGAAACTTCGTGGCGTCGCCGACGGTGAGAATCGTCTCCGCGGCGTCGTCCGGAATCTCGCAACCGAATTCTTCTTCGAACGCCATCACCAGTTCGACGGTGTCCAGACTGTCGGCGCCGAGGTCGTCGATGAAGCTCGCTGCGTCGACAACCTTCTCGGGTTCAACACCAAGGTGTTCGACCACGATCTTCTTAACCCGTTCGCCAATGTCACTCATTGCATAACCTCGCGTTGTTCCCTGTAGACCCGACCCCCCGGGACGATACGAGCCGTCGTGGTCGTTGACTGCCTTCGCTTACGAACTTTGAATTGGCCCCACCTTAATCGATGGAGGCCCGGCGAACGACGGCCAAGGCTCCGCATCGCCAATATACAGGGTTTCAAAAACCTGCAATGGCGTTCTTTGCCCATCCGTTGAAGGCCCGGTTATCATACTTCAACTGCCTTGACTACACGCCTCAATTCGCTCCGGAAACGGCCGTTTGCCGCATCCTGCCCATGTGGGCAGTGCGAAACGAATTGTCAGATCATCGCCATGCCGCCATTGACGTGGATAGTCTGGCCGGTGACATAGGCTGCTTCATTCGAACTCAGGTAGACCGCGGCCGCCGCAATGTCCTCGGGCGTCCCCAGGCGGTTAGCCGGAACCTTGGTCAGAATCGTCTCGCGCTGCTTGTCGTTGAGCGCATCCGTCATCGGCGTCTTGATGAAGCCGGGCGCGATGCAGTTCGCGGTCACGCCGCGCTTGGCGTATTCGGCGCCGAGCGTCTTGATCATACCGATCAGGCCGGCCTTCGATGCGGTGTAATTGCCCTGCCCGGGATTACCGGTGACGCCGACGACCGAGGTGATGGCGATGATGCGGCCGAAGCGCTTGCGCATCATCAATTTGGTGGCGGCACGCGCCAAGCGGAAGGTCGCGGTCAGATTGACGTTGATGACCTCGTCCCAATCCTCGTCGCGAAGCTGCACGAACAGATTGTCACGCGTGATGCCGGCATTGGCAACGAGAATGTCGACCTGCCCCATCGCGGCTTCCGCGGCCGGCACCAGCGCCTCGACCTCGTCGGCCTTGGAGAGATTGCAGGGCAGCACATGGGTGCGCTCGCCAAGCTTGCCGGCCACCTCATCCAGCACTTCCTTGCGCGTTCCAGAGATCGCGACGGTGGCGCCCTGCGCGTGCAGCGCCTGTGCGATCGCGCCGCCGATGCCGCCGGTCGCGCCGGTGACGAGCGCCTTTTTGCCAGTCAGATCGAACATCGAATACTCCTCTAGCCCTGCTTCGCAGCGGCCAATGCATCCTTGGCGGCGGCAATGTCGTTCGGACCGCCCACGGCAACACCGACGGCGCCGTCAGCGATGCGCTTGACGAGTCCCGTCAATACCTTGCCCGCGCCGATCTCGAAGAAGCGGGTGACGCCCTGCCCCGCCATGTAGGCAACCGACTCGCGCCAGCGCACCGTGCCGGTGACTTGCTCGACCAGGCGGCGACGGATCTCGTCGGGATCGGTGATGGCGCTTGCCAGCACGTTCGACACCAGCGGCGCAGCCGGCGCCTTGATCGTGACCTTGGACAGCGCCTCGGCCATGGCGTCGGCGGCAGGCTGCATCAGCTTGCAATGGAACGGCGCGGACACCGGCAGCAGCATGGCGCGCTTGGCACCCTTGGTCTTGGCGATCTCGACGGCGCGATCGACCGCGGCCTTGTCGCCGGAGACAACCACCTGGCCGCCGCCATTGTCATTCGCAGCCTGGCAGATCTGGCCCTGAGCCGCCTCCTTGGCGACCGCCATGGCCGCGTCGTAATCAAGGCCGAGCAACGCGGCCATCGCGCCGGCGCCGACCGGCACGGCTTTTTGCATTGCGAGACCGCGGATGCGAAGCAGCCGCGCGGTGTCCGAGATCGTCAGACTGCCGGCAGCAGCCAGCGCCGAGTATTCGCCGAGCGAGTGGCCGGCGACGAACGCCGCATCCCGCCCCACGGAAAACCCGGCTTCAGCCTCCAGCACGCGCAGGGTGGCCACAGACACCGCCATCAGGGCGGGCTGGGCGTTCTCGGTGAGCTGGAGGGTTTCGGCCGGGCCATCCCAGATGGTGGCCGTCAGCTTCTCTCCAAGCGCGGCATCGACCTCATCGAACACGGCGCGCGCCGCCGGAAAGGCGTCGGCCAAGGCCTTGCCCATGCCAACCGCCTGGGAACCCTGCCCCGGAAATGTGAATGCTGCCGTCATCGGCGCTCCCTGGATCGCTCGAGCCGCGTGCTTCGAGAACCCGGCAGCCGATGACGCCCGGCCCGAGCCTTGGTTCCCGACCGTGCTCCGAAAGGGGCCGTAGACACTGTCCGGGGCTGGAATGTCAAGCCAAGATAGGAACTTCGGCCTGCATTCGACTGGGGATGCGGCCCCTAGAATCCACCATTGGTCTGGTTGGAATCGACCGCTGCCCCTGCTTGCGCGCGGCGTGCATTGTTGACCAATTGCCCCGGCCGGTCGTCGCGGTTCGGCTTGGCCGTGGCGAGCCGCAGCACTGCGGCGTAGTTCGGCTGCACCTCCATCCGCTCGGCATGCCGGCTCTCGCTCAACAGGCGATGCACCTTCGGCAGATTGTAACAGGGCACATAGAACAGCAGATGATGCTCGAGGTGGTAGTTCACGTAGTATGGCGCAATGAACAGGCGCTCGAGAAAATTCGCATGCGTGGTGCGGGTGTTGCGCAGGGGATCGCTGCTGTCGGGCACCACGGCGTGCTCGGCGATGTTACGGATACGGGTGATGACCATCATCCAGGTCACCAGCGGCACCAGCCATAGCAGCGGGTAGGCCCACCACACGCCGGCCGCCGCGCACGCTGCGAACATCGCAGCGTTGACCAGGCATTGCGGGCCGAGCTTGTCCCGGAAATGCGCGGTGCGCTGCCGCCATTGCCAGTCCTTCGGACCGAGCGCGTTGAGCAATTGCGCCTTGCGCTGCTGGTAGCCGGTCTGCCCGGTGATGTCGCGAATGAACTTGCGGCGATAGCTCAGCCCGGTGATTGGAAACGGCGCCGACAGCACCAGATCAGGATCGTCCTCCTGCTGGGTGCGTGCATGATGCTGCAAGTGATAGCGCCGATAGCTGCGCGTCTCGGCAAAGAGCGGATAGGCGCAGAGCCACTGGCTCAGGGCCAGATTGGTCTTCTCGTCAGCGGACAGGCAACCATGCGCACCGTCATGCATGAGGATCGCGAGCCCGAGCTGGCGCGAGCCGATGATGGCGACGGCGAGAACATAAGTGATCGGATTGGGCCACCACGCGACCAAGGCGATCGCGGCAATGATGAGCGCCCAGGCGTGTGCGATCATCGCAACGCCCTTCCAGGTCACGCGCCGGCGCACCTCGGCCAGTTGATCGTCGGTCAGGAAATCGCGGGCACGCATGCGAAGCGCGGTCATGACCTGCCCTCCTCGTTCGAATGGCTTGATGTGTCGCGCTCGTCGACGAGACGCGGGCGCGCTGTCTCGCCCGTGGATTTCGCCTGCTCGCCGAGGACGCGCAGCATCTCCTCGCAGAGTGCCTCCGGCGAGCGGCCCATGGCGTAGCCCTCGAGAATGATTCCGATGGCGACGGCCCAGAAACGCCGCGAGCTTTCGTCGGGCGCGCGCAGCGAGCGCCAGCCACGGCGGGCGACCTGGCCCGCATAAGCACGTGCGCCTTCGCTGTGCAGGCGTTCGATGGTGCGCTCGACCAGCGGCGCCAGATCCTGTCGCCGCCGCGTCAGCGTCAACGCCTCCGCGAAGAAGGCGATCGAATCGCTCGCCGTCACGGTCTCGGCCAGCGCGTGGGTGTATTCCCGCGGTGTGCGCGCCTTCAGCGCCGCCTGCTCGGTCGCGCGCGCCAGATACAGGAGATCGCGGCAGGCGCATTCGACGAACAGCGCCTCCTTGGTGCGGAAGTAATAGGTGATCTGGCTCGGGAACGCGTCCGCTGCGGCGGCGATATCGGTGATTGCGGTGCCCGACAGCCCCCGCTCCCGAAACAGCGGGCTGGCGGCGTCCAGCAGCAGGGAACGCGTCTTGCGCCCGGCCGAACGCGTCGCCCGCGTGGCATGTTTGGGATCGCCAGCCGCCTCAAACGGCTCCTGGGCCGACTTTTCCACCATCGGATCCTCTTGCTCGGATATTTGTATGACATACAAACAAAGAAATCAAGCCGGATGTGGCGTGGGAGGACCGGTCCCACTACCCTCACCGGGACGATCCGGGCCGAAAACACGGCCGCAAACCTTGCCAAGCCGGCCAAAATCCGTATAACGCCCGCATCCGCAGACCCCGGCCGGGAGCTGAACGGACGGTCTCAGCAAATCATTCGTGATTTTGGTGTGGCAGGGCCAGTCGGCCCGTCGTCCCGTGTTTCCGCCTTCTGAGCTTAATCCCAGAGTCCTTTCCGAAGGTCTCTTAAGGGCTTGACGCCGGGCGATGCGCTAACACGAGGAAAGGACGACTATGGCTCTCTATGAGCATGTTTTTCTCGCGCGCCAAGACGCGAGCACGCAGCAGGTCGAAGAGCTGACTGCGCAAATGACCGGCATCGTCGAGGGTCTCGGCGGCAAGGTCACCAAGACCGAGAATTGGGGCGTTCGCTCCCTCACTTACCGCATGAACAAGAACCGCAAGGCGCATTTCGTGCTGCTCAACATCGACGCGCCCTCCGCGGCGATCGCCGAGATCGAGCGCCAGGAGCGCATCAGCGAGGACGTGATCCGCTATCTCAGCGTCCGCGTCGAAGAGCTCGAGGAAGGCCCGTCCGCGATGATGCGCAAGGCTGACCGCGATCGCGAGCGTGACGACCGTGGCGGCGGCTTCCGCGATCGTGAAGGTGGCGGCTTCCGTGGCGACCGCGAAGGCGGTTTCCGTGGTGGCGATCGTGATGGCGGCGGCTTCCGCGGCGATCGCGGCCCGCGCCGTCCACGCGACGAAGCTGAAACCACGACGGGTGGGGAGTAAGACCAATGGCTGAAGCTGGTGCACGCCGTCCGTTTTTCCGCCGCCGCAAGAGCTGCCCGTTCACGGGAGCCAATGCGCCGAAGATCGACTACAAGGACTCCAAGCTGCTGATGCGTTACGTCTCCGAGCGCGGCAAGATCGTGCCGAGCCGCATCACCGCGGTGTCCGCGAAGAAGCAGCGTGAGCTCGCCCGCGCCATCAAGCGCGCGCGGTTCCTGGGCCTGCTGCCCTACGTCATTCGCTAAGACAAATTCGACCGGCGGCGATCGCGCCGCCGGTCGTGACCTTCTGAACTCATAAGGCTTCCGGGTCGTCCGGTCGCCGATGGTTGGGGCAAAACGCCTCTAACCGCTCGAAGGGAGCGGGACAGCTGATGATGGTATTTGGACTGATAGCCCTGATCGCCGGCGCTGCGTCGGCCCTGATGTTCGCCTCGATTGTGTCGGGCGCACTGATCTCGCTTGTCCTGGTTTACCTCGCTCCGCTGCCGCTCATGCTCGCCGCGATCGCCTGGGGACCGCTCTGCGGTGCACTTGGTGGCATCGTCGCGACGCTCGTCATCGCTGGCGCGCTCAGCCCGCCCCTCGCCCTCGGTTACGGTTTCGCGTTCGCGCTGCCGGCCTGGTGGCTTGGCCATCTCGCCATGCTGGGAAGACCCGTGACGCTGGGAAGACCGGCAAGCGGCACCGCGGGCTCGGATGCGGCTTCGGTCCAGGTCGAATGGTATCCGCTTGGACGCATCCTGCTCTGGATTGCGGCGCTGGCGACGCTGCTGACCGCGGGATCGCTGTATTCGCTGGGCAGCGATGCGTCGGCCATCAGCGATGCGATGCGCCGCGGCTTCGCCAAAATTCTTTCAATGGTGAGCGAGACGACCGTTACGGAGAGTGATCCTCGCGTCGGCCTGATGGTCGCAGTCATTCCGGTTCTAGTCGCGGCATCGCAGATGGCGACGCTGACCTTGAATCTCTGGCTTGCCGCCAAGGTCGCGGCTGTTTCAGGTCGGCTGCATCGGCCCTGGCCGGACCTCAGCAGCACGAGCTTGCCGCCGATGACGCTGGTGGCACTCTGTGTCGCGCTTGCGTTCAGCTTTTTCAGCGGGATGACCGGCATTCTCGCCGTCGTCGTCACGACCGTCGTGATGATGGCCTATGCGCTGGTCGGCCTTGCCGTTCTGCACACCATCACGCGCGACCTCGCCAATCGCGGAATTTGGCTCGCCTCCGCCTACGCCATCCTCTTCATGTTCAGCGTGAGCCTCATCCTGCTGACCGCCCTCGGGCTTGCGGACGCCGTGTTCGGCTTCCGCGAGCGCTTCCTGCGCAACCGGCAACCGCCGCCATTGCCGACGACTTAAGTCCAACCTGAAAACTGAAAACCCAGAGCACTTCAAAGGAGAACGAATATGGAAGTCATTTTGCTGGAACGCGTGAACAAGCTCGGCCAGATGGGCGAAGTCGTGAAGGTTCGCGACGGCTATGCCCGCAATTTCCTGCTCAAGCGCGGCAAGGCGCTGCGCGCCACCGCCGACAACCGCGCCAAGTACGACGGCATGAAGGCCGACCTCGAAGCTCGCAACCTTGCCTCGAAGGGCGAGGCGTCCAAGATTGCCGAGAAGGTCCAGGGCAAGAACATCATCGTGATCCGTCAGGCCTCCGAAGCCGGCCAGCTGTTCGGCTCGGTGACGGTGCGTGACGTCGTCACGGCGTTCGAAGCCGATGGCGTTTCGCTCGACCGTCCGCAGGTGCAACTCGACGCGCCGATCAAGACCATCGGCAAGCACACCATCACCGTCGCCATTCATCCCGAGGTCGAGGTTGAGGTTTCCGTCACGGTTGCGCGCAGCCAGGACGAGGCTGAGCGCATCAACCGCGGCGAGGACATCTCGACCCGCAACGAGGACCGCGACGCGGCCGCCGAGGCGATTGCTGCCGCCGGCGAGTTCTTCGATCCGGAAGCTCAGCACGACGACGCCGAGCCCGCTCCGGCTGCGGAAGAGACCGAGAAGTAAGCTTCGCGCTCGCGCTAGCTTACGAAGCCCGGCTGCCTCAGGCAGCCGGGCTTTTCGTTTTGGGCGCGACATCCTCGCTCAGGATGGCGATCGAGGCGAGTGCCGTTGCAGTGTGCTTCTCGACACCATCGCTGACGCAGAACACGTCGGCCGCGACCACGGAGACCTGACGGCCCGGTTTGATCACCCTCGCACGACAGATCAGCTTGTCGCCGATCGCCGGCGACAGCAGATTGAGCTTGTATTCCGCGGTCAGGGCCGCCTGCCCACGCGAGGTCGCGGCCGCGATGGTCGTGGCGTTGTCGACCAGAAAGGCGGTGACGCCGCCATGGAAGAAACCATGCTGCTGCAACAGCTCCGGCCGACGCTCGACCGCAATCGTGCAAGCGCCCCGCGACAATTCGGAGAGCTCGGCGCCGACCAGTTTCATAAAGCCCTGCCGGCCGACATTGGCGTGGATGCGCTCGGCAATCGGAGTGAACTCGGGATCAGCTTCTTTGCTCATGTCGCCACTCCTTGCCTGGTGTTGAGGCGGCCGGGCGGCACCAGCGCACGGATGGCGCAGGCGATCAGCGTGTCGGCCTCACCGCGCGGATCGGCGCGATCGCGTCCGGACAGAAAGGCACGGCAGAAGATCTGTGCCGGGCCGATCAGCTGGCTGACGAACATCACCGGTGTCATTGGCAGAAGCTCGCCGCTTGCGACCAGCGGCGCGCGCCAGCGCCCGATGCCTTCCGCGAGCCGCGCATTCTGCGCGCGCTGGGCGTCGCGGACGTCCTCACCCCACTCGTTGCACGAGATCTCGAAGAGATAGCGCGCCTCGCGGCGGCTCAGCACGACCCAGTCGAGATGGGCGCGGATCAGGCGATCGATGCCCTGCTCCGCATCGGCGCTTTGATCCAGTGCGGCAAGCATCGCGGCGTGATAGTGCCGCAGCACCTCCAGAAACAGCGCGCCGGCGAGCTCCTTCTTGGAGCCGAAGACATGAAAGAAGCTGCCGTTGGAGGCACGGGCCTTGGCGCGGATCGCGGCCACCGTCGCGCCCTCGAAGCCCGACCGGTCGAACACCGCGAGCCCCGCAGCCAATAGATCGTCGCGAACGCCGGATGACATCGCCACCTCCTAGAGTGATACTCTAGAGCACGGCTCTAATCGCGGTCAAGACGACGTGAAGCCCGCGCTGGGCGCGGCCTTCGCAGATCGACGGGATGGGCTTATCGGGAGATCGGCGGCGCGGGCGGACTGGAGGACTCGGCGGGTGCAGGTGACGGCGCCGCGGCGGGCGCAGACGGTGCCGGCTCGGCCGGCTTCGCCGCCGGTTCGGAGCTGGGCGCGGGTTCGGCCGGCCTGGAGACGGCCGCTTCCGCAGGCTTGGGCGCCGCCGGTTCAGCCGGCTTGGCGGCCGCCGGCAGGGCCGGCGTCACCTGCGGCACCGGATCGGGGCGCAGAGCCGGCGTCTCGCCGGCGCGCGGCTCGACCTTGGCGCTCTCCGGCTTGGCCTCTGTCGGCTTCTCGGCCGGCTTGGCGCTCTCGGACTTGGACTCGTCGCGCCCGGAATCGACCTTGGCGCTCTCGCTCTTTGGTTCAGTCGGGGGTTCGGTCTTGGATTCGGTCTTGGACTCGGCTTTGGAATCGACCTTCGGCTCAACCTTCTGCGCGGCTGCGTCGTCGGTCTGCGGCTTGCCGCGCTTGCCCATGCGCTTGCCTTTCCGGCCCTCGGGCGGTTGTTCGGTGGTGGCCTCGGGCTTGGCACCTTCCTTGGCACCTTCCTTGGCGCCCTCCTCGCTCGGCCGCGCCGCGCGCTTCTGACGGCCCTCAGGCGCCGGGCTAGCGCCCTCGCCCTCCGGCTTGGCGGCTTCTTGCGAGCGCTGGCGGCGGCCCTGATGATCGGGCGCCTGGGCCGGGTTGGTGTTGGCGTCCTTCTCCTTGGCGCCGTCCTTCTTGTCCTTGCCGTCCTTGCCGTCCTTGGATTGGTAGCGGGCGTCGGTCGCACCGTTGGACACGAGGTAGGAGGCCAGCACGCCGGCCATGTCGGGGCTGGTCGTGTAGTGCTGGCGCAGGAAACCCGGTAGCGACCCTGGCGAAACCGTCTTCAAAAGACCCCTCGGGCTCTTGTGGCAGGCATTGCAGGTCTGCGCGAAGATCTGGGATGGGGCCTTGCCGGCCTCGAGGTTCGTCGCCTGCGCCAAGATGGCATCGGAGGCGCCGAAGCCGATCAGAAACAGCACCGTGGCGAGGCTGAGCGCTCGGCTCGACATTCCCATCATCTCCATTGAAATCCGATAGATACGGCCGGCGTGCGGGCGCGGCGGCGGTCACCTTTTAGCCGATTGCGCTGCGAATGGAAGCGCGCTCATCAAGCATGCAATTACGCGTTTTTCGAATATCGGGTTTGAACACAACGCATTAGTGGGACGGTCGCAGGCTGCCTAGGTTTAGATGCGAACGCATTGGAACCGCACCGGGTCCCTAAGCGTCAGTATGGGTGCCGGGCTAGTCGCATCTTTTCGGGTTCGCTCGATAGGTGGGGTGTTGATGGACCGCTTGTTGCGTAGATTCTTGTCTCAGTTCATCCGCCGCGGGTCGATGACAGTGACCACGGCCGGCGGGATGAAGTTCAGCGTCGGCGACGGTTCCGGCGAGCCGGTTGAAATCCGCTTCGTCACTGCCGACGCACAAAGGAGAGTCCTCATCAATCCCGAGCTCGGGCTTGGCGAGGCCTTTATGAACGGCGAGTTCGTCGTCGAGCGCGGCAGCATAGCCGATGCCCTCGCGATCCTGCTCGGTCAAGCCGACCTGTTGCCGCACTGGGCAAAACCCTGGTGGCACCTGCGTTATCTCGTCCGACATCTGAGACAGTTCAATCCGCGGGCACGCGCGCGCAGGAATGTCGCGCATCACTACGATCTCGATGCGCGGCTCTATTCGCTCTTCCTCGACGCCGACAAGCAATATAGCTGCGCCTATTTCGAGACGCCGGACGCCACGCTCGACGACGCACAACTCGCCAAGAAGCGGCACGTCACCGCAAAGCTGCTGGTCAGTCCCGGCCAGCGCGTGCTCGATATCGGCTCTGGCTGGGGCGGACTTGGCCTCTATCTTGCCGAGATCGCAGGCGCCGAGGTGACCGGAGTGACGCTATCGACAGAGCAGTTGCAGATTGCCAACACGCGCGCCGCCGAAAAAGGTCTGACGCAACAGGCGCGCTTCCTGCTTCAGGACTATCGCGACGTCGATGGCCCGTTCGACCGCATCGTCTCGGTCGGCATGTTCGAACACGTCGGAGCCGGATTCTACGACATGTATTTCCGGCGCTGCGCCGAATTGCTCAGCGAGGACGGCGTCATGCTGTTGCACTCGATCGGCCGTTCGCAAGGGCCGGATTCGACCAATCCCTGGATCGCCAAATACATCTTCCCCGGCGGTTACATCCCGTCGCTCTCGGAAGCGCTGCCCGCAATCGAGGCCGCCGGGCTCCTGGTCTGCGACATCGAGATCCTGCGCCTGCACTACGCCGAGACGCTGAAGGCCTGGCGGGAACGTTTCATGGCGCGGCGCGAGGAAGCCGTGCAGCTCTACGACGAGCGCTTCGCGCTGATGTGGGAGTTTTATCTTGCGGCCTCCGAGATGACCTTCCGCAAGCAGGGCATGATGAACTTCCAGATCCAGCTTACCAGGCGCCAGGGTGTGGTCCCCATGACCCGCGACTATATCGCGCACGAGGAAGCCCGGCTCCGCGCCCTTGAGGGCGGCGCCAGACCGAAGCTGAAGCTCGCCGGTGAATGAATTCTAATGACGTAAGGTCGAACTCGGGAAGAGCCGCAAAGACGCCGGCAACGCCAGCTGGGCGCGCAATGCCGCGAGAGTTTCGGGTGCGACCGGCAGGCGCCGCTGGTCCGGCTGCGCGGCACGCTCCATGGCGGCGATGAGCCCGGACAGCCAGAGCCGGCTGCCTGCCTCGCTTCGCCAAACCTTTAGCTGCCGTTCTGGCCGCATCGCTTGCCTCGTCTCCCTGATGGCAGGTTACGGGAGACAATTCCCTACCCGCCAGTCCTGTTCCGGAGGTACCCCGAAAGAACCCGGGGAGATGTGATCTGCTTCACATAAGTCCGGTCGGTCCTTGGGTTAGATCGTCGCCATGAGCAAAGAGACCCAAACCTCATTCGACGTGCAGGACGACCTCCGAACCGATTATGCCCTGATCGCCACCGGCGTCGGCGCGGCCCTGGTGGCGCTGGTCTACCTCCTGCTGGTCTGAACCTGCGCTGGAAGCGCCAGCGCGCCCTGTCGCGCGCTCTTCAATACGTGTGCACCTCAATCCATTAGGTTCACGAATTCCGGATATTTCCGTGGCGCGGCCATGACCCGCCTCCGGACGCGGCGAGTTCCGCAAAAATCCGTCAAGCGCGGCGCGTGCCGGGGCTGCCAGTCATCCACCATTTTAACTGAGCGGTTGATAGCGACCAGCTTTTGCTTCCGCTTTCAGCTGAGGCGGCGCTTTATCCCGGCCCCGCATCCGCCCCAGAAAATTGCTATCGCTCGACCATGGCCCTGACTGATTCGAACGTCCTCAAACTCGCGCCCGAACCCGGAACTCCCGCTTATCGGAGTGCGCCGCATAATATCGAGGCGGAACAGAGCCTTCTGGGCGCGATTCTGGTCAACAATGACGCCTTCTATCGTGTCTCCGACTTCCTGGAGCCGAAGCACTATTTCGAGCCGCTGCACCAGACCATCTTCGAGACCGCCGGCAGCCTGATCCGGATGGGCAAGATCGCCACGCCCGTGACGCTGAAGACGTTCCTGCCCGCCGACACCGATGTCGGCGGCATGACCATCGGACAATATCTGGCGCGGCTCGCGGCCGAGGCGACCACCATCATCAACGCCCAGGACTATGGGCGTACCATCTATGATCTTGCGCTGCGCCGAGATCTCATCGGCATCGGCGAAGACATGGTCAATGTCGCCTATGACGCACCGGTCGATTTCGCGCCGCGGGCGCAGATCGAGGACGCCGAGCGCCGGCTCTACGAGCTCGCCGAGTCCGGCCGGTATGACGGCGGCTTCCAGAAATTCTCGCAGGCGTTGGCGGTCGCAGTCGATCTCGCGGCAAAGGCGTTCCAGCGCGACGGAAAGCTGTCCGGCATCTCCACGGGTATGCGCGACCTCGACACCAAGATGGGCGGCCTGCAGCACTCCGACCTCATCATCGTGGCCGGACGCCCGGGCATGGGCAAGACGTCGCTGGCGACCAACATCGCCTACAACGTCGCCAAGGCCTATGTCGGCGAGCTCCAGGCCGACGGCACCATGAAGGCCGCCAATGGCGGCGTGATCGGCTTCTTCTCCTGCGAAATGTCGGCCGACCAGCTCGCCACGCGTATCGTGGCCGAGCGCACCGGCATTCCCTCCTCCCACATCCGCCGCGGCGGCATCTCGGAAGCCGATTTCGACAAGATCAGGGAGGTCTCGATCGAGCTGCAGTCGCTGCCCTTCTATGTCGATGCGACCGGCGGCCTGTCGATCGCGCAGCTAATGGCGCGCGCGCGTCGGCTGAAGCGCCAGAAAGGCCTCGATCTGCTCGTGATCGACTACATCCAGCTGCTGTCCGGAAGCGGCAAGCGGAGCGAAAACCGCGTGCAGGAAATCACGGAGATCACGACAAGCCTGAAGGCGCTGGCGAAGGAACTCAACGTCCCCGTGATTGCACTGTCGCAGCTGTCGCGTCAGGTCGAATCCCGCGAGGACAAGCGGCCGCAGCTCTCCGACTTGCGTGAATCCGGATCAATCGAGCAGGACGCCGACGTCGTGCTGTTCGTTTATCGCGAGGAATATTACCTCGCGATGAAGGAGCCACGCCCGGGCACGCCCGAACACGAGAAATGGCGCCTGGACATGGACCTTGCGTACGGCAAGGCCGAAGTCATCATCGGCAAGCAGCGCCACGGCCCGACCGGCACTGTCGATTTGGCGTTCGAAGCCTCGGTCACGCGGTTCAGCGACCTCGCGCCTGACAGTCAGATGCCGGCTCGCAGCGGCAACGACTACTGAGTTCCTTGAACCCGACCTGCCTCTTGCGTAAAACGGCGCCATGACAATGGCGTCCGACCCTAACATGATCCCGCAATCCGGCCTTCTCTCCTCGGAGGCCAATCAGGCTGCCGCGCTCGCAGCCCACGGCGGCGTGCTCACCGTCGATCTCGACGCCATCATCGCGAACTGGCGCAAGCTCGAGAAGACGGCCGTGCCGGCCGAGTGCTCGGCGGTGATCAAGGCCGACGCTTACGGCTGCGGCACCGCGCAGGTCGCGAATGCGCTGAACAAGGCCGGCTGCAAGACCTTCTTTGTCGCCACCATCGAGGAGGCGCGCACGGCCCGCGCGGCGGTACCGGACGCCACGATCTATGTGCTCGGCGGCTATTTCCAGAACACCGGCGAGCACTACGCCAAGATCAACTCCCGTCCCGTGATCGGCGACCTCAACGAGCTCGCCGAATGGGACGTGTTCTGCCGCCGCACCGGTTGGTCCGGCGGCGCCGCGATCCATATCGACACCGGCATGAACCGGCTCGGGCTGACGCTTGCGGAGGCGCAGGCCATCATCCCCCGCATCAATGCCGGCGATCATGGCATCACGCTGGTGATGAGCCATCTGGTCTCGGCCGAGCAGCTCAACAGCCCCGTCAATGCCAAGCAGCTCGCGGCGTTCCGCAGCATCGCCAGCGAATTCTCCGGCGTGCCGGCGGCGCTTGCGAATTCGTCAGGCATTTTCCTTGGGGCGCCCTTCCAGTTCGATCTGGTTCGGCCGGGCGCCGCGCTCTACGGCGTCAATCCGACGCCGGAGGCCGACAATCCGATGCAGCCGGTCGTCGACCTCAAGGCGCGCATCGTGCAGATCCGCACTATTGAGCGCGGCGAAAGCGTTGGCTATGGCGGCACCTGGACCGCGCGGCGACCGACCAAGCTCGCGATCATTGCGGTCGGCTATGCCGACGGCTATTTCCGCGCGGCCAGCTCCAATGACGGCACCCGCGGCGCCGAAGTGATCGTTGCCGGCAAGCGCTGCCCGGTGGCGGGTCGCATCTCCATGGACCTGATCGCGATCGACATCACCGACCTCCCGCCGAACGCGGCACGGCGCGGCCACATGGTGACGCTGCTCGGCGACGGCATCACCGTCGACGAGCTCGCCCATCATTTCGGCACGATCGGCTATGAGGTGCTGACCAGCCTCGGCCACCGCTACGCCCGCGTCTACAAGGGCGGCAATGTCGTGGAGCCGCTGGCAAAGCCCGAGCCCGCGCAGGCTGCCGAACAGCCGCCCTCCCCGCCATCGGTCGAGCAGCCGGCAAGCCCGCCGCCGCTGCCGAGCTAGAGCACACGTCCGTGCCCCGGACGCAGCGCAGCGCTCCTTCGGCGGTGCGCTGCAGATCCGGGGCCCCATCTCTCAACAGCATACCGTGTCGCTTTCTGGGTCCCGGCTCTGCGGAGCAGCGTTGCACGCTGCACCGCGTCCGGGACACGAGAGTGGGTGCTTACTTCTTCTTCCTGCTGTCCAGCGCTGCCTTGCAGGTCGTGCTGAGCTGATCGCGCTTGCCGTTGAGGCAGGCCACGATGCCGCCGCCGGGCGCGATGCCGGAGCAGAATTTGTCGTAGTCCGCCTTGCATGCGCCGCGCGGATCGGCCGATTGTGCGGAAGTGGCCCCGGAGAGTGCGACGACGAATGCGATAGCGGCAAAGCTCAACTTGGACATTGTATCTCCGGTGTCGGGACGTGCGAGGCGATCAGCTCTACATGAAGATTGCGACATTCAACATCAACAACATCAACCGCCGCCTGCCCAATCTGCTCGCATGGATGCGCGCGGCGAAGCCGGATGTCGTCGCACTCCAGGAGTTGAAGGCAAGTGATGGCGAATTTCCGGCAGCGGCAATCGAAAAGGCCGGCTACGGCGCAGTCTGGCGCGGACAGAAGACCTGGAACGGTGTCGCTATCCTCGCCCGCAACGCCCAGCCGGTGCTGACGCGCGACCGGCTGTCGGGACGGCCCGACGACCAAGAGGCGCGCTACATCGAAGCTGCCGTGCGCGGCGTCATCGTCACCAGCATCTACTTGCCGAACGGCAATCCGCAGCCCGGGCCGAAGTTCGACTACAAGCTGGACTGGCTTGCGCGGCTGAGACGCCACGCCAAGACCTTCATCAAGCAGGAGCTGCCCGTCGTGCTCGCCGGCGACTTCAACGTTGCGCCTGATGAGATCGACATCTATCCGACCCGGTCATGGGACAAGGATGCGCTGATCCAGCCGAAAAGCCGTGCGGCGTTCGCCTCGCTTGTCGAGCAAGGCTGGTGCGATGCGATCCGTGAGCTGCACGGAGACAAGCGCATCTACACCTTCTGGGACTACAAGCGAAACCGCTGGCCGCGCGATGCGGGCCTCAGGCTCGACCATCTGCTGCTCAGCCCTACCCTCGTCTCACGCCTGGCAAAGGCCGGCGTCGACAAGAAGGTTCGTGGCGAGGATGGTGCGAGCGATCATGCTCCGGCCTGGGTGGTGCTGAAATAAGCGAGGTGCTGTAGGGGCAAACGAGCGCCGTGGATCACCGCCCGTAATAATCCTGCACCGTGTCCCACGCCGCCTTCTGCAGCAATTGCACCGTCTCCTGATCGATCCCCATCGTGTAGGAATTGCCGACCGGCGAGCGGCCGGTCAGCGCGGCCAGCGTCACGCAGGCCGCGAGATAGGTGCCGGCGGGACTCGGATGCCGCTTGTCCGGCGCATAGAGATTGAGCTCCGGCTGCAGCTTGCGCACGCGCGCAAACGCGAGGCCCGCGGGAATGACCAGCATATCATTGGCATTGCCGGCGATCGTATAGGCCTCGGCCAGCCCCTCCGTCATTTCCGGCTTGTCGAGATAGGCCCAGGACATGAACAGCACCGGCCGCATGCCGTGGCCGCGAACAATCTCGCTGTCCTTCCTGGCGAAGGTCGTGAACGCGTCCTTCAGTTGCGGATGGATCGGACATTGGCTGCAATCCATCATCACGACGGCATCGAACTGTTTGCCCGGCTTGTTGAAGACGACAACGTTCTGGTCGTCGAAGGAATAAGCACCGAGACCGCCCGGCCGCAGCAGATTGTCCATGTCATGCCAGTCGAGGCCGGAGCCGCCGATCGTGGCCATGGTGTTGCGATAGGCACCCTTGTTGGCATCATCCGCAGCCCGCTCCATGAAGGAGAGATGCCCGGGCATGCCGTTGTTGTAATAGAAGAAGCTGTTGCCGACGAACAGTGCGGCCTTTGGAAAGTCCGGTCCGAGGGTCGTGACCTTCGGCTTCGTCTGCGCTTGCGCATCGAAGCCGGCTGCAAAGGCCAGACAAATCGCGAGCATCACTCGCGCAAAGAGACGCATGATAGCTTCCTCCCCTTTTTCTTGGGCCGGAAACAAATCAGCTTTCCTGGACGGCCTCAAGAGGACGATCGTGCAGGAGCTATGCGCGGGACTGCGCCCTTACCACAGGTTCTTGCCGTCGATCACATTCACCGGCACCGCTTCGAGATCGAAATCGTCGAACAGGCGCGCATTGACGCCGACCTTGGGATTGTCGAAATCGGGCTTGCCCGTCGACCAATCCGGCGATTCCGAGTATGTGCCGCAGCCACAGTTTGCGCAGAAATGATGTTTGACGGTGCGGCTGCCCCAGAGATAGGTCGCCACGTTCTCCGGCGGTGACAGCAGTCGAAATTGCGCCGGCTTGTAATAGGCCCACAGCGCCCCTCGCTTGGCGCAGAGGGAACAGGTGCAACGCGTTACGCTCGATGGCGCCTCTGTCACCTCGAACACCGTCTCACCGCAATGACAGCTTGCCTCGATCGGCATGTCCCGCATCCTCCCTTTGTCAGGAGGTGGTCATAGCCCGCCACTGCTGCCAACATGCTGTCAGCAGCGAGCCGCCCGGCCGAAGGGTCTAGTTTGCGGACAGCCGCTTGGCGTTCGCGGCCACGTGCTCGCGATAGCGCTGGACGACCGAGGCCGGCGTCGCGCCCGCAAGCAGGCTCGCAAACGCTTCGAAAGCGGCAGCGATTTTCTCGCTCACCATCAGCACGGCCTCCTGCCCGGCCGCCTCGTCGCCATGACTGAGCCTCTCGCAGCGCAGCCGCACCACCTCGCTGGCCTCGACCGCAAGCATCGCGCCGGCATACCAGGGAAAGCCGTTGTCGGATCCGCCGAGCACCGCATGGCGGTCGAGGGCGGAGAAGCAATGGTGATCGGGCATCGCGGACCTCAAATTCTTTGAGCGAGCACTCCGATCAATACGCTTCAAATTCTAAGGATCAGGCCGGCGACCCGCTCGCATTGTGGATGCCTGCGACACGCGCGATTAACCAATGCCCTTGACGTCGCGATCTGGTCATCCTACTGGTCTAACCAAGGTCAGCTCAAGACGAGACGGGAATGGAACTCAAGCGGGCCGCCGAAGGCGAAAAGGGCTTCGAGAAGGTGTTTGCCTTCTTGCGGGAGCAACTGCTCGCAGGCTCGCTAAAGCCCGGCGACCGCCTGATCTCCGAACGCGAGCTCGCCAGCCTCCTCGGCGTCAGCCGCCCCATCGTCCGCGAGGCGCTGCGCGCTCTCACCGTGCTCGGCATCGTCGAAATCCGCGACCGCATCGGCACCGTGGTGACACGGCCTGACGTCTCGGTGCTCAACGACTTCTTCACCTTCGCCCTCGCCCAGCAGGCGGACATGGTCGACGACGTCATGCAGGCGCGCGTCGCGATCGAGTGTCAGGCGATCCGGCTCGCCTGCGAGCGCGCCAACATTGCCGATTTCGAGCGCCTCCAGCGCTCGCTTGCGAAGATCGAGGAGACCATCGACGAGGCGGACGCCGGCGGCATGGCCGACTTCGAATTCCATCGTTCCATCGTCCTGTCCTCGCACTCGGAAACGCTGACCGTCCTGCACAATTCGATGGCCGGTCTGCTGACGCATTCGCATCGCAGCCGCCGCGAGCTGGTGCAGGCCTTCCCGTCGATGAAGACTTATCTGATCGACGACCACCGCCGCATCTTCGAAGCAGTCATCGCGCGCGATCCCGAGCGCGCAGATGCAACGCTGCGCAAGCATTTTGCCATCGGCGACGAATACCGGCGGCGCGCCGTCGTCGGCGACATGGACAAGACCAGCGCCTCGCGCTGACCGCGAACAGACCAATCAAGAAACGGACGGGCAACATGGGACGGGATGACAAGGGCAGCGTCGGCTTCATCGGCGTTGGCACGATGGGCCTTGAGATGGTGCGCAACCTGTTGAAGGCCGGGCACACGGTCAGCGCCTTCGATCTCAACGAAGCCGCTGTGGCCGATATCGTCAAGGAAGGCGCGAGCCGCGCGAGAACTCCGGCAGACGCCGCGCAGCGCGCCGACATCGTCATAACGATGCTGCCCGACACGCCTCACGTCGAAGCGACCGTTTACGGCGAGAACGGTCTTTTGAAATCACCACCGCCCGGCAAACTGATCGTCGACATGAGCACGATCTCACCGGTCGCCGTGCGCCGCATCCATGCCGACCTGCAAAAGGTTGGCGTGAGCTTCATCGACGCGCCCGTCTCCGGCGGGCCGCTGGGCGCCAAGAACGCCGCGCTCTCCATCATGGCCGGCGGCGAGGCTGACGCCTTTGCCAAGGCCGAACCGTTCTTCCGCGCGATGGGCACCACCATCACGCATGCCGGCGACAGCGGCGCCGGCCAGACCGTCAAACTCTGCAATCAGCTCATCTGCGGCATCAACATCCAGGCGATCTGCGAAGCGCTCGCGCTCGGGCGCGCCTCGGGCGTCGATCTCGATCTGCTGCGCCGGGTGCTGCTCGGTGGCTCCGCTGCATCCTGGATGCTCGACAAGCTCGGCCCGTCCATGATCGCGGGCGATACCGGCGCCGGCTTTCGCATCGACCTGATGCTGAAGGACCTCCGCCTGGTGCAGGAGCATGCGCAGGCGCTGAACGTCCCCCTGCCCGGCACTGCGCTCGTCACCAGCCAATATGTCGATGCACGCGCGCACGGCGAAGGAAGCAACGGCAACCAGGCGCTGTTTCGCGTCTACGACCGCATGACCAACCAGGTGACGGGTTGACCCGACGACGATGAGCCTCCAATTCGACTTCCCCGCTGTGCTGGAGCGATGGCCGAGCTTGCTCGGCGGTGCCGCGTTGACGCTGGAGCTGGCTTTCTTTGCGACTGTGCTCGGCGCCCTGTTCGGCACGCTCGCAGCCGTCGGCCGCAGCTCGCAGAGCTCGCTGATCGCGGGCGCCTGCAAGGTCTATGTCGAGTCCATCCGCAACACGCCACTGCTGGTGCAGATCTTCCTGGTCTATTTCGGCCTCGCCAGCCTGGGGTTGAAACTTTCGGCCTTCACGGTGGCAGTCGCGGCGCTGACCATCAACGTCGGCGCCTATACCGCCGAGATCATGCGCGCCGGCTTCGAGGCCATCCCGCGCGGGCAGATCGAGGCGGCCGAGGGGCTGGCGCTATCGCGCCTCCAGATCTACTGGCACATCATCCTGCTGCCGGCGATCGAGAAGGTTTATCCGGCCCTCACCAGCCAGTTCGTGCTGTTGATGCTGGCCTCCTCGGTCTGTTCGCAGATCTCGGCCGAAGAACTCACCGCGGTCGCCAACTACATCCAGTCCGACACCTACCGCGCTTTCGAGACCTACATCATCGTCGCCGTGCTCTACATCGCCCTGTCGCTGGTCATGCGCGCGGGTTTCTGGGGTCTCGGGCTCGTGCTGTTTCCGCGCCGGCGCCGGCTCGGCACGCCGCTGTGAGATGACCATGGGCGGACATCTCAACATCAATCATCTGACGTTCCTCGGCCAAGGCGCGCTGTGGACGATTGGTCTATCCGTGATCGCGCTGATCGGCGGCGGCATCGTCGGCTTTGCAATCGCGCTCGCGCGGATATCGCCGCTCAAATCCGTGCGGCTCGCCAGCGCCGTCTATGTCCAGCTGATCCAGGGCACGCCGCTGCTGGTCATCCTGTTCCTCGGCTATTTTGGCCTCGCCGCGATCGGCCTCAAGGTCTCGTCACTCACCGCCGCCGGCGCCTCGCTGACGCTGTATGTCGCCGCCTATCTCGGCGAGATCTGGCGCGGCTGCATCCAGTCCGTGCCGAAGCCGCAATGGGAGGCGGCTGAAGGCCTGGCGCTGAGCCGGACCCAGCGCATGATGAAGGTGATCCTGCCGCAGGCCATCCGCATCGCGACGCCTCCGACCGTCGGATTCATGGTGCAAATCATCAAGAACACCTCGCTCGCCTCCGTCGTCGGCTTCGTCGAGCTGATGCGCTCCGGCCAGATCGTCAACAACTCGCTGTTCGAACCGTTCGCCATCTACGCGATCATCGCCGTCGTCTATTTCGCCATGTGTTATCCCCTGTCGCTGTTCAGCCAGAAGCTCGAACGGCGCATGGGACGTGGCAGGTCCAACCTCGCGCCAGCCTGACATGCAGCAAAACACCCCCTCGCCCGAACCCATCGTGTCGCTCCGCGACGTGCAGAAGAGCTTTGGCCCGCTCCGGGTGCTCGATGGCGTCAGCTTCGCCGTCGAGCGCGGCGAGGTGCTGGCGCTGATCGGCCGCTCCGGCTCCGGCAAGAGCACGGCGCTGCGCTGCATTGATCGCTTTGAAAAGGTCGATGGCGGCGAGATCGTGGTCTGCGGACACCGGGTCGACCGGCCCGACGTCGACCTCCGCGCGCTGCGACAGGACGTCGGCATCGTGTTCCAGAGCTACAATCTGTTTCCGCACCTGACGATCGAGCAGAACATCACGCTTGCGCCTTGCGCGGTGAAGGGCATGGCAACGTCGCAAGCGAAGGACCTCGCGCGCAAGGTGCTGGCGCAGGTCGGGCTCGAAGAGAAGCTGCTCGCTTATCCCGAGCAGCTCTCGGGCGGCCAGCAGCAGCGCGCCGCGATCGCCCGCTCGCTGGCGATGCAGCCGAAGGTCATGCTGTTCGACGAAGTCACCTCCGCGCTCGATCCGGAGCTCACCGCCGAAGTGCTGAGGGTGATCGAGCAGCTCGCGGCCGACGGCATGACCATGGTGATGGTCACCCACGAGATGGGGTTTGCCAAAGGCATCGCCGACCGGATCGTGTTCATGCATCGCGGCAAGGTCCACGAGACCGGACCCGCCTCGATCCTGACGTCGCCGACGACCCCCGAGCTCACGCAATTCGTGGGCACGGGAAACTTAAAATCATAACAGGGAGAGGAGAACTAGGGATGACCAATAAAACATTGCTGGCCGCTGCTGCCGCGCTATGCGGCCTCGTCATGATATCAGCAACGCCCGCATCAGCCGACCTGCTCGACGACATCATGCAGGCCAAGAAGATCCGCATTTCGACGGACGTCGCCATTCCGCCGTCGGGCATGATGGATTCCAGCATGAAGCCGACCGGCTCCGATGTCGAAGTGGCGCAGCTGCTTGCCAAGGACTGGGGGCTCGAGCTCGAATTTGTCCAGACCACGGGCGCGACGCGTATTCCGAACGTCCTGACCGGCAAGGCCGACATCATCATCTCGACCCTGTCGGTGACACCCGAGCGTGCCAAGGTCATCGATTTCACCAAGCGTTACGCCACGCTGCAGTCCGACATTGGCTGCCTGAAGTCGCTGAATATCAAGGACTGGCCCGACCTCAAGGACAAGTCGATCGGCGTTTCGCGCGGCACCACGCAGGACACCACCCTGTCCAACATGAAGGACAAGGAACTCAAAATCGCCCGCTACGACGACGACGCCACCATGGTGACGGCCGCCGTCTCGGGCCAGGTCGACTGCGTCGCCTCGTCCGCGACGATCATCAACCAGATCGGCGTGAAGAACCCCGCGCGCGTGTTCGAGTCCAGGATTCCGCTGGCAACCTTCGATCTCGCCATCGGCCTGAAGAAGGGCGAGCAGCGCCTGATGGACAAGCTCAACGTCTGGATCACCGAGAACGTCAAGAACGGCAAGCTCAACGCGATCTACAAGAAATTCCACGGCGTCGAACTGCCGCCCGACATGCGTAGCTAGGACCAGAAACAGTCGTGACGGCCACTCGCGGCTGTCACGACCTATGCAAAATCAAGAAGGACATCACATGCGTCTCGTCATCGGATCCGACCACGCCGGCTGGCCGCTCAAGCAGACCGTCATCGACCATATCCGCAAGCTTGGCCACGACATCGTCGACATCGGTTCCTACGACGACAAGCCGGTCGACTTCCCCGACATCGCACGCGCGGTAGCACAGAAGGTGACGTCGGGCGAAGCCGCGCGCGGCATCATGGTCTGCGGCACCGGCGTCGGCGCCTCGATCGCAGCCAACAAGATGAAGGGCATCCGCGCCGCGGTCTGCCATGATATCCACTCCGCCCATCAGAGCGTCGAGCACGACGACGTAAACGTGATGTGCATCGGCGCGCAGATCGTCGGGGCATGGCTCGCCGTCGATCTCGTCTCCTCCTACCTGTCCGCGGAATTCTCGACCGACGAGGATTTCCGCCGCCGCGTCGAGAAGCTGCGCGTCATGGACGAACAAGGCTGACGGCCTGCCTGCCATGCGCAAAGCGATCGGTTCCCCCGCCTGACATGGATCGCCCACATCGCTGGCCGCGGCTAAACTCCTCCGATTCGTGGAGAGTCATTTGGCCTTTCTTTTCGTCCTCGCCGTCGGCCTCGTCGCCGGCACCATCTCAGGCATCGTCGGCACGGGCTCGTCGATCATGCTGATGCCGGTGCTGGTCTATGCCTATGGGCCGAAGGAAGCCGTGCCGATCATGGCGGTCGCCTCCGTGATGGCGAATTTTTCGCGGATCCTGGCGTGGTGGCGCGAGGTGGACTGGCGGGCCTGTCTGGCCTATTCGGTCACGGGCATTCCGGCTGCGGTGCTGGGCGCACGGACGCTGCTCGCCCTGCCCTCGCATGCCGTCGATCTCGCCATCGGCATGTTCCTGATCGCGATGGTGCCGGTGCGGCACTGGCTGGCGCGGCACGACCTCAAGGCCAATCTCTGGCATCTCGCGATCGGCGGCGCGATCATCGGCTATCTCACCGGCATCGTGGTCTCGACCGGTCCGCTCAGCGTACCGCTGTTCCTGTTCTACGGCCTTTCCAAAGGCGCCTTTCTCGCGACCGAGGCCGCCGCCTCGCTTGGTCTCTACTTCGCCAAATCCGTGACGTTCGAACGTTTCGGCGCCCTCACGCAGGAGGTCTTCATCAAGGGTCTGGTCGCGGGCTCGTCACTGATGGCCGGCGCTTTCATCGCAAAACGCTTCGTGCTGCACCTGAAGCCCGAGATGTTCCGCCTGGTGATGGACGCGATCATGATCGCAGCCGGACTCTCGATGCTGTGGACCGCTATTCAAACGTGAGGGTTACGCACCCTCGCACTGGAGTTTCGGCCCGAGATGTCGTTGAGGATCGGAGTGATCTCAGACACGCACGGTCTCCTGAGGCCGGAGGCAGAACAATGCCTTGCCGGAGTGTCGCACATCATCCACGCCGGCGATATCGGCGCGCCGGACGTTCTGGAACGGCTCCGGCGAATTGCGCCCGTCACCGCGATTAGAGGAAATGTCGATGTCGGCAACTGGGCGAAGCACTATCCTGAAACCGAAACGCTCCTCCTCGGCGGCCGCTGCTTCTATCTCTTGCACGATCTCAAGGCTCTACAGATCGACCCGGCGGCTCACGACATTGACGCCGTGATTTCCGGTCACTCGCATCGGGTGCAGATCAACAGGATCAACGGAATGCTGTTCTTGAACCCGGGAAGCGCCGGCCCGAGGCGCTTCAAATTGCCGGTCACATTGGCAACGCTCGATCTGGATGACGCCGGCGTTCTGCGGCCTGAGATTCATGACCTCGACAGGTGAGAGCGATGGGGTATAGCCGATGCAAGCTTGGATCATCACCGCGTGGAGCCGCCCAATGAAAGGCAGAAATCCTCGATAATCGAGACCAGGGCATCAGGCGATTCCAGCATCGACAAGTGCCCCGTGCCGGGCAGCTCACGCATGACGGCTCGCGGAACTCGGGAGAGCAATTCTGCTCTTAGCAAGTCGGGGCTATCCACACGGTCCAATTCACCAGCAACCACAATCGTGGGAACGCTGATCGCGCCGACCTGAGCCGTGATGTCTTCCAAGCTGGTGGCTCTCGGCCAGGCAATCTTCGCCGGAGCCGCGCCGCGCAGACTGTCCGTTATCACCTGTTCGCGATCCGCGGCGGAGAGCGGTTTGGCTGTCAACACATTGTCTATGGCCGCCTCCACGGCTTGGCGCGAGGCGTACGACCCAGCCATCATCTCGCGCGCGTCCGCCGGCATCGTCATGGGTTGAGGCGGAGACGGCGCTACGAGAATGAGGCCGGCCAGCCCAGCGGGCCGACGGGATGCCATGAGCTGGGCAACCTTGCCGCCCATGGAATGCCCGATGAGCACATAGCGCTTCAGCTGGAGTGCCTGGATCACTCCTTCGGCATCAGCCGCAAGATCGGCCAAAGCATATCCATCGCTTGGCGGATCGGACTCGCCCCAGCCGCGATGATCGATAGCGACGGTGCGAAAGTGCGGCGCCAGCTTGGCAGTGACGTGCTTCCAGGTGCGGGATGAGCCGCCCCAGTAATGCAAAAACACAAGTGACAGATTGCCGCCGCCGCGCTCTTCAACGTTCAGTTCCAAGCCATTCGAAGCGACTTTCATCGTGATCTCCTTTTTTCCGAGCCAACCGGGGATCGGTCGGACGAGGAACGAAGATAATTGCCGTTGGATCGATCGATAATCGGCCTAATTTTATCGGCACCTGATAATGGGATTATCAGATCGGAGCTTTCATGGATCGGTTCATCAGCATGGCGGTATTCGTCGCCGCGGTCGAAGAGGGCAGTCTTGTAGGTGCTGCCGGGCGCTTCGGCCTGTCGCCTTCAATGGCAGGTAAGCATGTTTCTGCGATCGAGGAGCAATTGAAGGTGCGGCTGCTTCAGCGGAGCACGCGCATGCTGACGCTGACCGACGTGGGACGGTCCTATTACACACGGTGCAAGCACATACTCGAAGAATACGAGGATGCGAATAGGGAGGCTCGGGATGCGCAGCAGACAGTGCGCGGAATGCTGCGCGTTGCCGCACCGACCACCTTCGGAACCATGCATCTCGGCAGCGTTGTGGCGAGCTATCTGGCCGCATATCCCGACGTCGCGGTTGAGACCGTGCTTAGCGACCGCTATGTCGACTTGCTGGCGGATCGTATCGATGTGGCCATTCGCATCGGGCTGTTGGAAGATTCCGATCTTGTGGCCCGACGGCTTGCCCCATGCCGCATGGTATTCTGCGCAGCGCCATCTTTTGTGTCGTGGCACGGCGCGCCGAAAGACGTTGAGCAACTCCGCCAAGCTCCACGACTCGCATTCACTGAAGCTGTTTCAGCCGGCGATTGGACGGTTACAGATCCTTGCGGCAACACTCATGTCATCAACGGCCCGGTGCGGCTGGCCGCGAACAACATGCAAATGCTACTGGCTGCGGCATTGGCGGGAACGGGCGTGGCCTACGGACCCAGCTTCGTGTTCGGAGAGTCTGTCGCCGCGGGAACCCTGCAAGTCTTGATGTCAGACCACAAGACGCCGGAACTGGCGATACATGCCGTCTACCCAACCAAACGGCACGTGTCCTTGAAACTTCGTCGGTTTATCGAGCATCTGAGCGCCAGTTTGGGAGACATGCCACCCTGGGATCTCATGCTTTAGGACCGGAGGTTTCAGACAATCCGATAGGCTCTCCCCAGAGACGCTGTACGCGTAACTGGGTCGAAAGCTGCCCGCCCGGCCTCCCCGTCCCAATGGCCGTCAGAGATTGATCGTCGGCCATATTCGCCCCGGCTCCGGTGTTGCATGAGTTGCGTCGAGGACGGACCACCGATCAGCGACGAGCTCTCCCGCGCCGTGCATTGGCATTGCAAACCAGGACTCCGGATTTGAAGCGGCGTTTCCTAACGCAGGGGGTCCGCAACGCGGATGTCGCAATGAATTGCCCCCTCGCGGCCGGCCGTTCCGTGCTATCAGCAGCCCCGACACCCTCGACTCACCAATCCCATGGCCAAGAACACGCTTTCCTTTGTCTGCCAGAACTGCGGCGCGGCCTATAACCGCTGGCAGGGCAAGTGCGAGTCCTGCGGCGAGTGGAATACGCTGGCCGAGGAGGACGCGACCGGCAGCGTGCCGGTCTCGATCCGCTCCAAGCGCAAGGGTCGCACGTTTGCGCTGGAGAGCCTCGCGGGAAAAAGCCCTGACGCACCGCGCCTGTCCTCGGGCATGACCGAGCTCGACCGCGTCACCGGCGGCGGCTTCGTCCGCGGCTCGGTGCTGCTCGTCGGCGGCGATCCCGGCATTGGCAAGTCGACGTTGCTGACACAAGCGACCAGTCTGATGGCGCGCGCCGGTCACCGCATCGTCTACATCTCCGGCGAAGAAGCCATCGCCCAGGTGCGGCTGCGCGCCGAACGGCTCGGGCTGTCGGATGCGCCCGTGCAGCTCGCGGCCGAGACCTCGGTCGAGGACATCGTCTCGACATTGTCGGAAGGCGCCGTCCCCCGGCTGATCGTCATCGACTCGATCCAGACGATGTGGACCGACACGGTGGAATCGGCGCCCGGCACGGTCACGCAGGTGCGCGCCTCGGCGCAGGCGCTGATTCGGTTCGCCAAGAAGTCCGGCGCGGCGATCATCCTGGTTGGGCACGTCACCAAGGACGGCCAGATCGCCGGCCCTCGCGTCGTCGAGCACATGGTCGATGCCGTGATGTCGTTCGAAGGCGAAGGCTCGCAGCAATTCCGAATCTTACGCGCCGTCAAGAACCGCTTCGGCCCGACCGACGAGATCGGCGTGTTCGAGATGACCGGGCTCGGCCTGCGCGAGGTCACCAACCCCTCCGAGCTGTTCCTGTCCGAGCGTGACCTCGGCACGCCCGGCACCGCAGTCTTCGCGGGCATCGAGGGCACGCGGCCCGTTCTGGTCGAATTGCAGGCGCTGGTGGCCCCGACCTCGCTCGGCACCCCGCGCCGCGCCGTGGTCGGCTGGGATCAGAGCCGGCTCTCGATGGTGCTGGCGGTGCTGGAAGCGCATTGCGGGGTCAAGCTGTCCGGCCACGACGTCTATCTGAACGTCGCGGGCGGCCTGCGCATTCACGAGCCGGCAGCTGATATGGCCGCTGCGGCCGCGCTGGTTTCATCCCTGGTTAATGCGCAGTTACCCACCGATGCCGTTTATTTCGGCGAGATTTCACTCTCCGGCGTCATCCGCCCGGTGGCACAGACCCCGGCCCGGCTCAAGGAAGCGGTCAAGCTCGGCTTCAAACGCGCCGTGCTGCCCGAATCGGCCCGGGGCGCCGAGGCCAGCGGTGACGCGGGGTTGACCCTGAACGCGGTCAACAGCCTGACCACGCTGGTCGCCGAAATCGCCGCCAAGGGCTCCCGCCGCGGCGACTCGAGCCCGCCAGCGGAGAAAAATGCCACACCGGCAAGATTCCGCCGTGGAGAGGGGTAGCTAGAGGTGACGTCAAGCGCCCCCACAGCTATACAGCCGTCACAAAAGCAGCATGGGATTGCGTGGTTGCGGCCTTGCCGGAAGCGCCGTCTGCCCCTCTTTTAGGGCGGCGGCCAAACACCGATTCGCTGAGCATCCTTTGAGAGTACGAGCGGACCAGACCAGCCGATGCCAGTTACACTCCTCGACCTGATCCTGCTCGGTGTGATGCTGATCTCGGGCCTGCTCGCGATGGTTCGCGGCTTCATGCGCGAAATCCTCTCGATCGCAGCCTGGGGCACGGCGGCAATCGTGACTCTGTACTCTTTCTCCAAGCTGCTGCCGACCGCCAAGACCTATTTCAACAACGACACCGTCGCGAGCGTGGTCGTGGTCGCCGGTGTGTTCGTCGGTACCCTGGTCGTCGTCTCCGTGATCACGGTCCGGATCTCCGACATGATCCTGGATTCGCGCATTGGCGCGCTGGATCGCACCCTCGGCTTCCTGTTCGGCCTGGCTCGCGGGCTCTTAATTGTCGTGGTGGCCTTCCTGTTCTTCACCTGGCTGGTGCCGGACAAGCAGCGCCCGGATTGGGTCACGGGGGCCAAATCCCGCGTGGTGCTCCAGGGAACCGGGGATTGGCTGATGTCCCTCTTGCCGGATGACCCCGAGAACACCATCTTGAAGAGATTCAAGAAAAACAAACCAGATGATGATCAAGCTGATACCGAGCAGCAGCCTTCGGGCAGTGGCGACGGATACAGTAAACCTGCTCGTGACAGCATGAAGAAGCTGATCGAGAAACCTGCGGCGCGTTGATTGAGCCAACAGAGAGGCGCGGACGAGATGCGACACCCTGACCAGGACGCCCAACTTGATCTCGATACCGGCCCGGCCGCGCTAGAGCTTCAGGACGACCTGGAGGGAGATACGCTGCGCGAGGAATGCGGCGTCTTCGGCATCTATGGACACCCGGACGCCGCCGCCATCACGGCGCTCGGCCTTCACGCCCTTCAGCACCGCGGCCAGGAAGCCGCCGGCATCGTCTCCTACGACGGCAGCCGCTTTCACTCAGAACGCCGCCTCGGCCTGGTCGGCGACACCTTCTCCCGCCGCGAGGTGATCGACCGCCTGCCCGGCAACATGGCGGTCGGCCATGTCCGTTATTCCACGACGGGCGCAACCATCCTGCGCAACGTGCAGCCGCTGTTCGCCGAGCTCAATGCCGGCGGCCTCGCGGTCGCCCACAACGGCAACCTCACCAACGGCCTGACGCTGCGCCGCGAGCTCGTGATGCACGGCGCGATGATGCAGTCGACCACCGACACCGAGGTGATCCTGCATCTGGTCGCACGCTCCAGGCGCGCCCGCTTCATCGAGCGCTACATCGATGCGCTGCGCGAGATCGAGGGCGCCTACGCGCTGGTCTCGCTCACCAACAAGAAGCTGGTCGGCGCGCGCGACCCGCGCGGCATCCGTCCGCTGGTGCTTGGCGAGCTCGACGGCTGCCCGATCCTGACGTCCGAGACCTGCGCGCTCGACATCATCGGCGCCCGCTTCGTCCGCGACATCGAGGCCGGCGAAGTCATCGTGTTCGACGAGAACGGCCAGGACATCCACAAGCCGTTCCCGCCGATCGCGCCACGTCCCTGCATCTTCGAATACATCTATTTCTCGCGTCCGGATTCCATCGTCCACGGCCGCTCGGTCTACGAGGTGCGCAAGGCCTTTGGCGCGCAGCTCGCGCGCGAAAGCCATGTGCCGATCGACGTCGTCGTGCCGGTGCCGGATTCCGGCGTGCCCGCTGCGATCGGCTACAGCCAGCATTCCGGCGTGCCGTTCGAGCTCGGCATCATCCGCAACCACTATGTCGGCCGCACCTTCATCCAGCCGACGCAGGCGATCCGCGAATCCGGCGTGCGCATGAAGCATTCGGCCAACCGCGCCGCGATCGAAGGCAAGCGCATCATCCTGATCGACGACTCGCTGGTGCGCGGCACCACCTCGAAGAAGATCGTGCGCATGATGCGCGATGCCGGCGCGAAGGAGGTGCATTTCCGCCTCGCCTCGCCGCCGATCCTCTATCCCGATTATTACGGCATCGATCTGCCCGACCGCGGTGGCCTGCTGGCCGCGACGCATTCGCTGGAGGAGATGCGCGAGATCATCGGAGCCGACTCGCTCGCGTTCCTGTCGATCGACGGCATGTACCGCGCCATGGGCGAGCCAGGCCGCGATCCCGCCAATCCGAAGTTCTCGGATCACTGCTTTACCGGCGCCTATCCGACCCACCTCACCGACCAGACCCAGACCGAGCCGCAACCGCGGCAGCTGTCGTTGCTGGCGGAGGCGAGCTGACGGCGAAGGCGTCATCCCGGGGCGTGCGATAGCGCGAACTATGGTGCGCAATTGCGCACCTGAGGATCTCGAGATTCCGGGTTCGGTCCTGCGGACCGCCCCGGAATGACGTCGTGGTGGGGGCTTGTCCCGGCCACCCACGCCTGTAAAACCCCCGCCATGACACTTCCCCTCGCCAACCGCATCGCTCTCGTCACCGGCGCCTCGCGCGGCATCGGTTTTGCCACGGCGCTCGCGCTGGCGAAGGCCGGTGCGCATATCGTTGCAACCGCACGCACCCAGGGCGGGCTCGAGGAGCTCGACGACGAGATCCGCAAGGCAGGCGGCGACGGCGCCACGCTGGTTCCGCTCAACCTCACCGATTCCGACGGCATCGCGCGGCTGGGGGCAGGCCTGCACGAGCGCTATGGCAAGCTCGACATCCTCGTCGGCAATGCCGGCGTGCTCGGTCCCTCCTCGCCGGTCGGCCATATCGAGCTCAAGACGTTCAACGACGTCATGGCCGTCAACGTCTCCGCCAACTTCCAGCTGATCCGCTGCATGGAGCCGCTGCTGAGGCGGTCCGATGCCGGCCGCGCCGTCTTCATCACCTCGGGCGCCGCCAACAAGGCGACCGCCTATGTCAGCCCCTACGCCGCCTCCAAGGCCGCGCTGGAGACGCTGGCGCGCGCCTGGGCGCAGGAGACCGCGAACACGCCCCTGCGCGTCAACCTGTTCAACCCGGGCCCGATCCGCACCCGCATGCGCGCAACCCTGATGCCGGGCGAAGATCCCACGACGCTTGAGACCCCCGAGCAGGTCGCCGCGTTCATCGTCCCGCTGTGCGCGCCCAGCTGGACCGAGACCGGCAAATTCTACGACTACAAGACGCGCAGCCTGATGAGCTTCCGTGCACCGGCCTGATTGACTTGATCACCTCCCCGCGATTGACTGCCCGCGCTCAAGCGGCAGCAAGCCGCAAGCCCAAAAAGGGAGGTTGCCATGGCGCCATGGCATGATCGCGCAGGGCTTCATCGCACGGGGCTTGATCGTGCAGGCCTCAACCATGCGGTTGCACGCGTCTCTCACGCTTTCTCCATCCTGATTGCAGCCATCGCATTGGCGTTTCCGAACGTTGCCAAAGCCGGCGACGTGCCGACCTTCGCGGTCGATGCGTCCTGGCCGAAGCAACTCCCGAACAACTGGATCCTCGGCCAGGTCGGCGGCATTACCGTCGACTGGCAGGGCCATATCTGGATGATCCATCGCCCGCGCTCGCTCACTGACGACGAGAAAGGCGCAAGCCTCAACCCACCTCGTTCGAAGTGCTGCGTCTCGGCGCCGCCCGTGCTCGAATTTGATGCCGACGGCAATCTGCTGCGGTCCTGGGGCGGGCCCGGCACCGGCTATGAATGGGTCGGCCGCGAGCACGGCATCGAGGTCGATCCGGCAGGCTTCGTCTGGATCGGCGGCAATGCCGACAACGACAACGCGATCCTGAAATTCACGCTCGACGGCAAGTTCGTGGCCCAGATCGGCAAGATCGCGCCGAGCCTCGGGAGTAACGACACGACGCAGCTCGGTAAGCCCGCCGAAACCGCGCTCGACAAGGACGCCAACGAAATCTACGTCGCCGACGGCTATGGCAACCGCCGCGTCATCGTGTTCGATGCGACCACGCTCGCCTACAAGCGGCACTGGGGCGCCTACGGCAACAAGCCCGACGACAGCAAGCAGGCAGCCTATGATCCCAAGGCCCCGATCTCGCAGCAATTCGGCAATCCCGTGCACTGCGTGAAGATTGCCAATGACGGCATCGTCTACGTCTGCGACCGCATCAACAACCGCATCCAGGTGTTCAAAAAGGACGGTACTTTCGTCAAGGAGTTCTTCTTCGAGAAGAACACGCTCGGCAACGGCGCGGTGTGGGACATCGCGATCTGGCCCGATCCGAAGCAGACCTGGCTGCTCAGCGCCGATGGCGAGAACAACGAGATCAGGGTGCTCAAGCGCGAGGACGGCAGCGTCGTCGGCAGCTTCGGCCACAATGGGCGCAATGCCGGGCAATTCCACTGGGTGCATGCCATGGCGGTCGATGCCGAGGGTAACGTCTATACCGCCGAGGTCGACACCGGAAAGCGCATCCAGAAATTCAAGCTGACCTCGGACGCGCTCAAATAGCAACGCATTTTGCCCAAAGGTTAACCGACGGATGGCGCCACGACACGGCGTCATCCGGCTTTAGGCGCATTGCCGCCGTCCCCGGGACAGGCTACGGAATCGGCCGGACCAAGGCTTCATCCAAGAGAGCCGTCCGCATATTTGACAATGGAGGAAACCTTTTATGACGACGACGTTCGCGCGCCGCTCTGCGGCCCTTCTTGCCTGCGCCGCTTTCGGTTTTGCCACATCCGCCTACGCCCAGGAAAAAGGACAAGACAAGACCGTCACAATCGGCGTGCTCAACGACATGTCCAGTCTCTACGCCGACATCGGCGGTCCGGGCTCCGTGCTGGCCGTCAACATGGCGGTGGAGGATTCCGGTCTCCGCGCCAAAGGCTGGAAGATCGAGGTCCTCAGCGGCGATCACCAGAACAAGCCGGACATCGGGGTCAACATCGCGCGGCAGTGGATCGACACCCAGAAGGTCGACATGATCACCGACACGCCGAACTCCGGCGTGGCGCTGGCAGTCAGCAACGTCGCCAAGGAAAAGAACGCGGTCCTGCTCAACAATGGCGGCGCCAGCGCCGACCTCACCGGCAAGGCCTGCAACGCCAACACCATCTCCTACACCTATGACACCTACATGCTCGCCAACGGCACCGGCAAGGCGCTGACCAAGGCCGGTGGCGATAGCTGGTTCTTCCTGACCGCCGACTATGCCTTCGGCGCCGCGCTAGAGCGCGACACCAGCGCGGTCGTGACCGCAAACGGCGGCAAGGTGCTCGGCGGCGTCAAGCACCCGCTCAACACCTCGGACTTCTCGTCCTTCCTGCTCCAGGCGCAGAACTCCAAGGCGAAGATCGTCGGGCTTGCCAACGCCGGCGGCGACACCACCAACGCGATCAAGCAGGCGGCCGAGTTCGGCATCGTCGAAGGCGGCCAGAAGCTCGCAGCGCTGCTGCTCTTCATCAACGACGTCCACTCGCTCGGCCTCAAGACCGCGCACGGCCTGACCTTCACCGAATCCTTCTACTGGGATCTGAATGACAACACCCGCACCTGGTCCAAGCGCTTCCAGGAAAAGACCGCCAACAAGGCGATGCCGTCGATGACGCAGGCGGGCAACTATGCCGGCGTGATACATTACCTCAAGGCGCTCGAGGCGCTCGGCGGCAATCCGCACGACGGCGTCAAGGTCGTCGCCAAGATGAAGGAAATCCCGACCGACGATCCGCTATTCGGCAAGGGCCCGCTGCGCGAGGACGGCCGCCGTATCATCCCGGCCTATCTGTTCGAGGTGAAGAAGCCCGAGGAGTCGAAGGGACCGTGGGACTATTACAAGTTGGTCGCGAACATCCCGGCCGAAGATGCCGCCAGGCCGCTCAAGGACAGCGAGTGTCCGCTGGTGAAGAAGTGACCGCGTAGCGGTCATCCCCGGGGCGATGCGCAGCAGCGAACCCGGGATCTCGCACGGCATCTGATGCTATCGTAGGGTGGGCAAAGGCGCAAAGCGCCGTGCCCACCATCTCTCCGAGACTGCAAGACGCGGTGGGCACGCTTCGCTTTGCCTACCCTACGAAACCTGTTTTGTCACCAGCGTCGCGCTCACGAGGGCCGCTTGCGCTTGTGGGCGAAGGGGTTGGCCTTTTCGCGCAAGGTGATGCGCACCGGCGTGCCCGGCAGCTCGAAAGCCTCGCGCATCGAGTTGATGAGGTAGCGCAGATAAGACTGCGGAACTGCGTCCGCACGCGAGCAGAACAAGACGAAGCTCGGCGGGCGCGCCTTGGTCTGGGTGATGTAGTTCAGCTTCAGCCGGCGGCCGGACACGGCCGGCGGCGGATTGGCCTGAACCGCCTCCTCGAACCAACGGTTCAATGCCGACGTCGAGACGCGCCTGTTCCAGAGCGCATAGGCGTCCTGGATCGCCTGCATCAGGCGATCGATGCCCTCGCCCATCAGGCCGGAGACGGCGACGATCGGCACGCCCTTGATCTGCGGCAGCCAATGGTCGGCGTCGCGGCGCAACGTCGAGATCGCGCCGCCGCCCTTGGTCTCCATCAAGTCCCATTTGTTGACGGCGAGGACGACCGCGCGTCCCTCGCGCTCGATCAGATCGGCGATGCGCAGATCCTGCTCTTCGAAGCGATTCTGCGAATCCATCATCATCACGACGACTTCGGCAAAGCGCACCGCGCGCAACGCATCAGCAACCGAGAGCTTTTCCAGCTTCTCCTCGATGCGCGAACGCCGGCGCAGGCCGGCGGTGTCGAACACGCGGAATTCGCGGCCTTTCCAGTTGAGCTCGACCGCGATCGAATCGCGCGTGGTGCCGGCCTCCGGGCTCGTCAGCAGGCGTTCCTCGCCGAGCAGATGGTTGATCATGGTCGACTTGCCGGCATTGGGCCGGCCGACGATGGCAACCCGGATCGGGCGCGTCGCGGCCTCTTCCTCGGTGAGCGGCTCGTCGTCCTCGGCCTCATCCTCGTCGACGGGCTCCGGCATCAGCTTGGCGAGCTCGTCGTAGAGCTCGCCCATACCCTCGCCGTGCTCGGCCGAGATCTGGATGGGATCACCGAGGCCGAGCGCAAAGGATTCCATTGCGCCGGCGTCACCGTGCTTGCCCTCGCTCTTGTTGGCGACCAGCAGCACCGGCTTGTTGGCCTTGCGGGCGAAATCGGCGAAGGCACGGTCGGTGGGTGTGAGGCCTATGCGGGCATCGATCACGAAGAACAGCGCATCGGCCAGCGCGATCGCGGTCTCGGTCTGCTCCTGCATGCGCGCCGTCAGCGAGCCCTTGGCGCCCTCATCGAGGCCGGCGGTGTCGATGATGGTGAATTCGAGATCGCCGAGCCTGGCCTCGCCTTCGCGGCGGTCGCGGGTGACGCCGGGCAAATCATCGACAAGCGCGAGCTTCTGTCCAACCAGGCGGTTGAAAAGCGTCGACTTGCCGACATTGGGTCGGCCGATAATGGCAATCGTAAAGGACATCAGTCATTCGTGCGCCGTGGAGGTAGCGCCTGTCAATTCGGTGAAAAATATCAGCGGGAGAAACTGCCGCTGGGCATCGGCGCCGGGAACGCCCCCTGCTGTGCCGATTGTGCCGGCTGCTGTGCGGGTTGCTGGTCCGGCGGCGGCGCGGTGGTGCGCTTGCGGACGATCTTCTGCTTGGGCGGCGGCGCGGCAGGCGCCGGCGCCGCCTCGGGCTGGACCTCGCCATCGACCTCGCCGGCCGGCGCTTCGGCCGGTGCGGCTGCGGTCGCGGCCGGCTGCCTGGTCTTCTTGCCCTTGGCGGATTTCGACGGTTTCGCGGGCTCGGCGGGCGGCGGCTCGGCCGGCAGTGCCGCGACGGCAGGCGCGTTGGGATCCTGCTGTTGCTGCGCGCCCTTGTACATGTCCTTCGGTACGCCCTGCTCGAGACCCGGAACGCCCTCGGGGAATACCGGCTTGCGGTCGCCCGGCAGCTTCTTCTTGGTATCGAGGAAGTCGAGCAGATCGCTCGGATCGAAGCTGGAGCAACCGCCCAGAACACCTGTGAAGGCGATCAGGACGGCGGCTGCGATCAAGCGGGGCATGCTGCGCATATTACTATCTCGTCTCAGCTCTCGGGGCCGTCAGCTCTTGGCGACGGGCGGCAGCAAGGCCTGGAGCGCCTCGGCGCGCGAACGCAGGCCCGGCGGCGTTTCGCCGTCCTCGGCGATCGCATCGAGCCATTTGCGGGCCGCGGTCATGTCGTTGTTGCGCCAGGCCGACAGCGCCAGCATCTCGCGAGCGCTGTGGCGGAAGGTCGATTTAGGCTCGGCAGAGGTCTCCAGCCGCTGCTGGATGTCGGCGTAGCTCGCGCTGTCCACCAGCAGGCCGGCGGCGCGGACCTTTGCAAGATCCCGCCACTCGCTGCCGACACCGGAGTCGGCAGCGATGTCGTCGTACATCTTGGCCGCAGCCTTGGGATCGCGGGCCGATGCCTCGGCTGCAGCGCGAAGCCGCGCCAGGGTGCGGTAGCCGGACGGTGCCTTGGCGGCGAGATCGGCAAAGGCCGTCTCGGCTTCCGCGTGCTTGCCCTGCTCCGACAGCTCAACGGCCTTCTCGAAGATCGCGCCGGCCTCGGCGGCCTTCTTGGCCTCCAGATACTGATAGCCGCGCCAGCCGCCCACGGCCGCCACCACCAGCACCATGAGGGCGATGAAGTAGAGCGAATATTTGTCCCACAGCCTTTTAAGCTGCTCGCGACGTACTTCCTCGTCGACTTCGTCAAATAATTCAGACACTTATGCCAATCCCATGCCCGGCCGGGAGCGCGCGCCAGATCGTGCGCGTCCAAAGCCCGTCCCCACGTCGCGGCGGCGATACCCTATCGATATGGCGGTGGCAAGGCAAAGCAAGGCCGATCAAGGCGTTAACGCGCGATCCGGGATATCCCGGTGCCCCTACCCCAGCCCGATCAGGCCCCGACCAGCAGCTCCCGCAGCTGGCGCTTCACCACCTTGCCATTGGCGTTGCGCGGCAGGGGCTCCCCCGTGACTGTCATGGTCTCCGGCACCTTGTAATCGGACAGCCGCTCGGCGCACCAGGCCCGTAGGTCGTCGCTGCCGACCTGGATACGTGTGACCACGACCGCATGGACGCGCTCGCCCAGCACCGGGCATGGCTTTGCAATGATCGCGCTCTCGACCACGGCGGGGTGGCCGGCCAGCACGGATTCGACCTCGGCCGAATAGATCTTCAGGCCGCCGCGGTTGATCATGTCCTTCTGGCGGTCGAACACACGGACGAATCCTTCGGCATCGACCGAGCCGAGGTCGCCCGAATGCCAGAAGCCGCCGGAGAAGCTCTCGGCCGTGGCCTTCGGGTTGTTCCAGTAACCCTTGATGACGGAGGAGCCCTGGATCCAGAGCTCGCCGATCTCGCCGGGCGGCAGCTCGCGCCCGTCCGTCCCCATCACGATGATGCGCGCGCCCGGACACGACAGGCCGACGCTGTCGATATGGCTCGCCGTCAGCTCGCCCGGCATGATGGTGGACGGCGACGTCGTCTCGGTCGAGCCATAGCAATTTGCAAGCTTCAGGCCCGGAATTGTCGCCTTGAGCTTCTCGATGGTCGCGACCGGCATCGGGGCGCCGCCAAAACCGCCGACGCGCCAGCTCGAGAGATCGTAGCTGCCGAAATCCGGCTGCAGCAGGCAGAGATTGTACATCGCCGGCACCATCACCGTGTAGGTGACACGCTCGCGCGCCGCGAGCTTGAGATAATCCGCCGCCTTGAACTCCGGCATGATGATCAGCGCGCCGCCGCAGCGGATCATGGTGGTGATGTTGGCGACGACGCCCGTGACGTGCCCGAGCGGCACGGCCGCGATCGAGCGGTCGGCTGCCGTCAATTGCAGGCAGGACACGAACACCATCGAGGAATGCACGATGTTGCAATGGGCGAGCATCGCGCCCTTCGGCTTGCCTGTCGTGCCCGAGGTGTAGAGGATCATCGCGGTATCCTCCTCGCTGACTTCGACCGGTGCCGCGGCCCGTGCGTTGTCGGCGAGCACCGCGAAGCGCGACAGAGCCGGATCGCCGTCGATGGCGACGCGATGGATCACATCGGGCACATCCTGCGCATCGGGCAGCCGCTCGGCGAGACCCGCTTCGTGGATCAGGATTTTGGCGCCGCAATCGGTCAGGACATAGGCGATCTCCGGCTTCTGCTGGCGCGTGCTGAGCAGCACGGTGACCAGCCCCTCATGCGCTGCGGCAAACAGCAACAGTGGGAATTCGATGCGGTTACCGAGCAGGATCGCAACGCGGTCGCCGCGCCGCAGGCCAAGCTTGCGAAAGCCCGATGCAATCCGCGCGGCCTGCTCCACCGCCTGCCGCCAACTGAGCCGGACATTGCCGCAGACCAGCGCTTCGCCATCGCCGTTGCGCGCGGAAGCCTCGGCAATCATCGCCCAGAGACTGGCCGGTCGATCGGTGAAGGCCGGGACCACCCGATCGCCAAAACGCGCCTCGAACCGCATCGGCGGAATCTGAGATTGCGACCAGTCCATCGGAGGGCCCTCGGCTTGTTGCTTTTGTCACCTTCCGCGCATGGGCACGCGGATCCTGTCTTGCGCTGATCGGCTAGCCGCCCATGACGGGAACACCGATCACGACAGGATGGAACGCAAACGCGAGCGCCAGATAGGCAACGACGCCGACTGCTATCGCAATCAGGTCGTTGGTGACGCCCCCTAACGGAATCGGCGGGCCGCCGCTATCGGTGCGATGCTTGAATGAAATGCGGTCATAGACCCCCCAACCCAAAAACGAGCCGAACAGGATGATGGAGCCGAGATCGCCATTGGCGAGCAAATGCGCCGCCGCCCACAGCTTGATGCCGGCGAGCATCGGATGCTTCAGCGTCGCATAGATGCGCCCGCGCAAATATGACGCGACCACCAGGATGACGGCAGGCAGCATCAGCGCGACCGTGATGTGCTTCATCGCCTTCGGCGGGTACCAGACATCGATCCAGCCGGTCGCGCGATAATGGCCAAAGCCCCAGACGATCAGCGCCAGTCCCGCGAGCGAGACGACCGAATAGAGGATCTTGTAGGTCCCCTCGCCCAGCCGTTCGATCGCCTGCGCGCGCGCGTCTCGTTTCGTTGTGAAAATATGGGCGGCAAAAAACAGCACCAGCCCCAGGATCATGATCAGCAGACCCACGACATCCTCCCCTCAACCAGCCCCAGGCCATGGCGTATCATCGATTGGCCGCGGGTCGCAACTGATGCGCTACTTGCCGGCCCCGCGGTTATCGACGTACCGGATCGCGATCGGACGCCCGGCCAGGGCACCGCCGAGACCGCTGGTGAATTTCAGCGGCAGGCAGGCGTTCAGCGACGAACTGATCGCATTGAGATAGGTCGTCCTTGTATCAGCCGGGACGCCTGCGGTCGCGTATGTCAGGCGCGGCGGGCCGATCAGGCCGCCGGCCTTGTTGAAGCTGAAGCGCACCGACATCTGCATCCCCATCCGCGCATTGTCCGACGGCGGCGACCAGCAGGTACGCAGCTCAGCGAAGAGGTCGCCGATCGTATCGAGATCGTGATCCGGCTTCTGGTATTTGGCGCGGTCGGCGTCTGACGGGACGCTCTCGATCGTGAGCTGGAGGTTCTCGCCGTAGGGATAATCGATCTCGGGAATGCAGGGCCCGTGATCGAGTACGCTGCAATAAGACGGCGTGCAGGGCCGATTGTCGAGCACGCTGCACGGCGAATGCGAGAACGGGATCGGATTGATCTGCCGACGCCGCGCGTCGGCGGCGACAGTCGATATCGCCAGCAGAATAAGAACGAGGATAGCGCGCCACATGCCTTGAGCTCGCGAAATCACGTAATGAGAAGTCACGTGATGAAACGTGGCACCGCCTGTGAAGGCGTCAAGCCCACGGGCGTTCACATGGTCGCGCTTAAGTGGCGGGGCTTCGCTTACCCCTTCTTCTTGACGTCCTTGACGTTCGTGAACTCGATGCCCTCGGCGCGTTCCCTGGTGTAGCCGAGATAGAACTCGTTCCGGGCGAGGTACACGGGATCGCCGTCGACATCGTCGGCGATGCTGGAGGTGTTGGCCGCGAGGAACGTGTCGAGCTTCTTGCGGTCCTCCGAGGAGACCCAGCGCGCGAGCTGGAACTCGCTCACCTCGAACTCGACCGGCAGCGAATATTCCGCCTCGAGCCGCGCCTTGAGCACGTCGAGCTGCAGCGCGCCCACCACGCCGACCAGCGCTGGTGCGCCGTCGCGCGGACGGAACACCTGCACAACGCCCTCTTCCGACATCTGCTGAAGCGCTTCCTTCAGCTTCTTCGCCTTCATCGCGTCGGTGAGACGGACCCGGCGGACGATTTCAGGCGCGAAGCTCGGCACACCAACGAAATTGAAATCCTCGCCCTCGGTCAGGGTATCGCCGATGCGCAGCGTGCCGTGATTGGGAATGCCGACGACGTCGCCGGCAAAAGCCTCGTCCGCGACCGAACGGTCCTGGGCAAAGAAGAATTGCGGGCTCGACAGCGGCATGCTCTTGCCAGTGCGCACCAGCTTCGCCTTCATGCCGCGGCTGAGCTTGCCGGAGCAGAGCCGCGCAAAGGCGATGCGGTCCCGATGGTTCGGATCCATGTTCGCCTGGATCTTGAACACGAAGGCGCTCATGCGCGGATCGGTCGCCTCGACCTTGCGCTGGTCGCTGTCCTGCGCGCGCGGTTCGGGAGCGAACTTGCCGAGGCCTTCCAGCAAGTCACCGACGCCGAAATTGCGCAGCGCGCTGCCGAAATAGACCGGCGTCAGATGGCCCTCGCGGAACGCGTCGAGCTCGAATGGCTTTGAGGCCTCAGTGACAAGCTCGAGCTCATCCTTCACCGCCGAGATGTCGAGATTGGCATTGAGCTTGGCGAGTTCCGCGATCTCGATCTGCTGCGCGGCGCCGGTCTTGGCGCCTCCACCTTCGAGCAGGCGCACGCCGCCATTAGCGACGTCATAGGTGCCGAGAAAGTCGCGGCCGCGGCCGACCGGCCAGGTCATCGGCGTCGTGTCGAGCGCCAGTGTCTTCTCGATCTCGTCGAGCAGCTCGAAAACATCGCGGCTCTCGCGATCCATTTTATTGATGAAGGTAATGATCGGGATATCTCGAAGACGACACACCTCGAACAGCTTTCGCGTCCGCGCCTCGATGCCCTTGGCGGCATCGATCACCATGACAGCAGAGTCGACGGCAGTCAGCGTGCGGTAGGTGTCTTCCGAAAAGTCTTCGTGGCCCGGCGTGTCCAGAAGATTGAAGACGAGGCCCTCGAACTCGAAGGTCATGACCGAGGTCACGACCGAGATGCCGCGCTCGCGCTCGATCTTCATCCAGTCCGAGCGGGTGTTGCGCCGTTCGCCCTTGGCCTTGACCTGGCCGGCCAGATTGATGGCGCCGCCGAACAGCAGCAGCTTTTCGGTCAGCGTGGTCTTGCCGGCGTCCGGGTGCGAAATGATCGCAAAAGTGCGCCGCCGCGACACTTCTGCGGCAAGCGGCGAACGGGCCGGCGATTCGGCTGTGGTGGCGATGTCGGACATAGCGGGAGCGTTTGGCAGGGAAAATGGGCCTGAGCAAGCCTCATTTGGTGATTGCGGAGCCCTTTGGCCAGCCCCATATCGGCTTCGATCAGACAGATCTTTGCGGGAGGACGACCTTCCTGCTCATCAGCCTATCAGCCTGCGGGGACGACCCTGCCATGAATGGAGGGTCGTCATGGCCTGGAGCATCCTGTTCGTCGCCGGTCTTCTCGAGATCACCTGGGCGATTGGCCTGAAATATACCGAAGGTTTCAGCAGGGCGGTTCCTTCCGTCATCACGCTCGCGGCGATGGCGGGCAGCGTGATCCTGCTCGGGCTCGCGCTCAAGTCACTGCCCGTCGGAACCGCCTATGCGGTATGGACCGGCATCGGGGCGGTCGGCACCGCGACGCTGGGCATCATCCTGTTCGGCGAACCCGCGACCGCGCTTCGCCTCGCCAGCATCGGGCTGATCGTCGCCGGCATTGTCGGGCTGAAGCTCGTTACTTGAAGATCTGGACCGCCCACCAGCTCAGTGCCGCGACGATGGCCGAGGCCGGGATCGTGATCACCCAGGCATAGACGATCGAGCTCGCCACGTTCCAGCGCACCGCCGAGACGCGGCGGGCCGCGCCGACGCCGACGATGGCGCCGGTGATGGTGTGGGTGGTCGAGACGGGGACGCCGAGGAAGGTGGCCATGAACAGGGTCGCCGCCCCGCCGGTCTCGGCGCAGAAACCCTGCATCGGCGTCAGCTTGGTAATGCGCAAGCCCATGGTGCGGACGATCCGCCAGCCGCCCATCAGCGTGCCCAGCGCCATCGCCGCCTGGCACGACAGCACCACCCAGAACGGCACGGTGAATTCGCCGCCGAGATGGCCCTGCGAATAGAGCAGCACGGCGATGATGCCCATCGTCTTCTGCGCATCATTGCCGCCATGGCCAAGCGAATAGAGCGAGGCGGAGGCGAATTGCAGGATACGGAAGGCGCGGTCGACCGCGAACGGCGTCGAACGCACCGAGAGCCAGGACACGATGGCGACCAGCATCATCGCAAGCAGGAAGCCGACCAGCGGCGACAGCACGATCGCCAGTACGGCCTTGGTCAGCCCACTCCAGACCGCCGCCGATAGTCCGGCCTTGGCCATGCCGCCGCCGACGAGGCCGCCGATCAGCGCATGCGAGGAGGAAGACGGGATGCCTAACGCCCAGGTCACGAGATTCCAGACGATGGCGCCGACAAGCGCTGCGAAGATCACCTGGGCATCGACAATCGCGGGATCGATGATGCCGGTGCCGATGGTCTGGGCGACGTGAAGGCCGAACACCATGAAGGCGACGAAATTGAAGAACGCGGCCCAGATCACCGCGAATTGCGGCCTCAGCACGCGGGTCGAGACGATGGTCGCGATCGAATTGGCGGCGTCGTGCAGGCCGTTCAGGAAGTCGAACAGCAGCGCGACGGCGATCAATCCGACCAGGACGGGAAGACCCAACGCAGCATCCACGGCGCGGCCCTGCCCTAAACTTGCTCGATGACGATGCTGTTGATCTCGTTCGCGACGTCGTCGAAGCGATCGGCCACCTTCTCGAGATGGTCGTAGATTTCGACGCCGACGATGAAGTCCATCGCGCTGCCGTTGCGGTGCTTGAGGAACAGCTCCTTCAGGCCGATGTCGTGGAGATCATCGACGCGGCCTTCTAGCTTGCCCAATTCCTCCGTGATCGCGGTCAGCATTGCGACGTTGGGCCCGATTGACTGCATCAGCGGCAGCGCGCGTCCCACCAGATTGGCGCACTCGATCAGGAGCGCGCCGATCTCGCGCATTGGCGGCTCGAAGGTGCGGACCTCGAACAGCATCACCGCCTTGGCGGTCTGCTGCATCTGGTCGATGGCATCGTCCATCGAGGTAATGAGGTTCTTGATGTCGCCGCGGTCGAACGGCGTGATGAAGGTGCGGCGCACCGCCGTCAGCACCTCACGGGTGATGTTGTCGGCATCGTTCTCGAACTGATTGACCCGCTGACAGTAGACCGGCGTCTCCTCCCCCCCGTTCAGCATGCCCTGCAACGCGACGGAGCCCTGGATCACGGTCTGGGCGTGGCGGTCGAACAGGTCGAAGAACCGTTCTTCCTTGGGCAGGAAAGCGCGAAACCAACGCATCATGGGAATAGTCTACCGGTTGGACATGGCCCGGCCCGAACGGACCGTCGTAAAACCGTCATAGACCATTTTCGCTTCGCGCGCGTGTCATCTCGCGCCCGCGGAGCCGGATCATCCACCGGATTCGCGCACCAATGAAACTGGTGCGATATCAATTATTTAGAGCGACCGCCGAAAGTAGTGCGCAACTTCACCAACGACGCCACGGCGGAAGGTGAGCACGCAGATCACGAAGATCGAGCCCTGGATCACCGTCACCCATTGGCCGAAACCGGCCAGATATTGCTGCATGGCGATGATCGCGAAGGCGCCGACCACGGGACCGAAAACGGTGCCGAGACCGCCGACCAGCGTCATCAGCACGACTTCGCCCGACATCGACCAGTGCACATCGGTGAGCGAGGCGTTCTGCGCCACGAACACTTTCAGCGCGCCGGCAAAGCCCGCCAGCGTTCCCGACAGGACAAACGCCAGGAACTTGTACTGGTCAGTCCGGTAGCCGAGCGAGATGGCGCGCGGCTCGTTCTCGCGGATCGACTTCAGGACCTCGCCGAACGGCGAGTTGATGATGCGATAGATCAGCAGGAAGCCCGCGAGGAAGCCGACCAGCACGACGTAATAGAGCACCGTCGGCTTCGACAGGTCGAGCACGCCGAACATGTGCCCCTGCGGAATGCCCTGGATGCCGTCCTCACCGTGGGTGAACGGCGCCTGGAGGTAGATGAAGTACAGCAGCTGCGACAGCGCCAGCGTGATCATCGAGAAATAGATGCCCTGGCGGCGGATCGAGATGTAGCCGGTGATGAGCGACAACCCGAACGCCGCAGCGATGCCGACGAGAATGCCGAGCTCAGGCGGCAGCGCCCACACCTTCAGCGCGTGCGCGCTGCAATAGCCGGCCGTGCCCATGAACATCGCATGGCCGAACGACAGCAGCCCGCCATAGCCGATCAGAAGGTTGAAGGCGCAGGCGAGCAGAGCGAAGCACAACGCCTGCATCACGAAGAACGGATAGATGCCGCTGAACGGCACCGAGGCCAGCAGCAGCGCCATCACCGCGAATACGATCATCTCGTCACGCATCGCGCGGGGGCTCATCGGCAGCGTGTCGTCCGTCAAGGCTGTCATATCAGGCTGCCCTTCCCGTCAATCCGGTTGGTTTCACCAAGAGCACCAGCACCATCAGCACGAACACGACGGTGTTGGAGGCCTCGGGGTAGAAATATTTGGTCAGGCCCTCGATCACGCCGAGCGCGAAGCCGGTGATGATGGAGCCCATGATCGATCCCATGCCGCCGATCACCACCACCGCGAAAACCACGATGATGAGGTCGGCGCCCATCAGCGGCCGGACCTGGTTGATCGGCGCCGAGAGCACGCCGGCGAGCGCCGCCAGACCGACGCCGAGACCGTAGGTCAACGTGATCATGCGGGGCACGTTGATGCCGAAGGCACGCACCAGCGTCGGATTTTCAGTGGCGGCGCGCAAGTTGGCCCCAAGCCGCGTCTTCTCGATCAGGAACCAGGTCGCAAGGCACACCACCAGCGAGAAGATGACGACCCAGCCGCGATAGATCGGCAGGAACATGAAGCCGAGATTCATGCCGCCCTTGAGCTGGTCCGGAATAGAGTAAGGCAGGCCTGATGAACCGAAATAGTTCTGGAACACGCCCTGGACGATCAGCGCGATGCCGAAGGTCAGCAGCAGACCGTAGAGATGGTCGAGCCCGGTCAGGAATTTCAGCATGGTCCGTTCCAGGATCATGCCGAAGATGCCGACGATGATCGGCGCAAGCAGCAGCGCCCACCAGTAATTGATGCCACCGAGGTTCAGCAGGAAATAGGCGACGAAGGCGCCCATCATGTAGAGTGCGCCATGGGCGAAATTGATGATGTTGAGCATGCCGAAAATGACGGCGAGCCCGAGACTGAGCAGCGCATAGAATGAGCCGTTGATCAGTCCCACCAGTAGCTGTGCGTAGAGAGCCTGCATCGATCCAGCACCCAGTCCCTTCGGCGTTCCCAAAGTAGCGCCCGCCGGCTCGTCGCCGGCGGGCTTCGGTCTTATTTCTTAAGCAGCGCGCACTTGCTCTCGGAGAGCGGCGTGAAGGCCTGATCGCCCGGCACGGTGCCGACGAGCTTGTAGAAGTCCCACGGTCCCTTGGACTCGGAGGGTTTCTTCACCTCGAACAGATAGGCGTTGTGGATGGTGCGGCCGTTGGGCTGGATCTCGCCCTTGCCGAACAGTTCGTCTTCCGTCGGTATCGACTTCATCTTCTCGACGACCTTGACGCCGTCATGAGGATTGCCGCCGAGCGCGTCCAGCGCCTTGAGATAGTGGCGCACGCCCGCATAGACACCCGCCTGCACCATGGTCGGCATCGCGCCGCTCTTCATCTTCTCCGAGAACCGCTTGGAGAAAGCCCGGGTCTGATCGTTCATGTCCCAGTAGAAGGTCTCGGTGAAGTTCAGGCCCTGCGCGGTTTCCAGACCGATCGCCTTGACGTCGGTTAGGAACAAGAGCAGCGCCGCGAGCTTCTGGCCGCCCTTGACGATGCCGAACTCGGCGGCCTGCTTGATCGTGTTGGTGGTGTCGCCGCCGGCATTGGCAAGGCCGATGATCTTGGCCTTGGAGGCTTGCGCCTGGAGCAGGAAGGACGAGAAGTCCGGAGTGTTGAGCGGATGCTTGACGCCGCCGACGACCTTGCCGCCGTTGGCGGTGATAACGGCGGTGGTATCGCGCTCGAGCGCCGCACCGAAGGCGTAGTCCGCGGTCAGGAAGAACCAGGTGTCACCACCGGCCTTCACCAGCGCCTGGCCCGTGGTGTGGGCCAGCATGTAGGTGTCGTAGGTCCAGTGCACGGTGTTGGGCGAGCACTGCGCGTTGGTGAGGTCGGAGGTCGCCGCACCCGAGTTGATGTAGACGCCGTTCTTTTCCTTCACGACGTTGTTGACCGCGAGCGCTACGCCGGAATTCGGCACGTCGACGATGATGTCGACCTTGTCGACGTCGAACCACTGCCGCGCGATCGCGGTGCCGATATCTGGCTTGTTCTGGTGATCGCCGGAGATGATGTCGATCTTCCAGCCCTTCGCAGCGAGGCCTGAGTCTTCCACCGCCATCTGCGCGGCAAGCGTCGAGCCGGGCCCACCGAGGTCGGCATAGAGACCGGACTGATCGGACAGCGCACCGATCTTGACCGTCTTGTCCTGCGCGAAGGCTGCGCCGGCAGCGGTCACGGCCAACGCCGTGCCAAGCAACAACGATGCAATCGACTTTTTCATGCTACTTCCCTCGTGAATCTTCTCGTGACCGTCCGACCCTTTGGCCGTACTAGACGCCGAGATAGGTGTGGAGCTTGTCCATGTTGGCGGCAAGCTCCGCATTGGAAAATCCGTCAATGATCTTGCCGTGCTCGACGACGTAATAGCGGTCGGCGACGGTCGATCCGAACCGGAAGTTCTGCTCGACCAGAAGGATCGTGAAACCTTCCTTCTTCAGCCGCGCAATGGTGTGACCGATCTGCTGAATGATGACAGGCGCAAGACCTTCGGTCGGCTCGTCCAGCATCAGGAACCTGGCGCCGGTGCGCAGGATGCGCGCGATCGCAAGCATCTGCTGCTCGCCGCCGGACAGCTTGGTGCCCTGGCTGTTGAGCCGCTCCTTCAGGTTCGGAAACAGATCGAATATCTGTTCGAGCGGCAGTCCGCCCGGGCGCACCACCGGCGGCAGCAACAAATTCTCGCGCACGTCGAGACTGGAGAAAATCCCCCGCTCCTCCGGGCAGAACGCGATGCCCATGCGCGCGATCTTGTCGGAGGTCGCGCGGATGATGTCCTGGTTGTTGAATTTGATCGAGCCGGCACGCTTGCCGATGATGCCCATGATCGACTTCAGCGTGGTCGTCTTGCCGGCGCCGTTGCGCCCGAGCAGCGTGACGACCTCGCCCGCGTTCACGTCGAAGTCGATCCCGTGCAGGATGTGGGACTCGCCGTACCAGGCTTCGAGGTTGCGGACCTGGAGGATGGTGCCGCCGGTTGCGGCCTTCGCCGGAGCGTCGGCCATTGCAGTCTCAGGCATGACCGGCTCCCAGATAGGCTTCCTTGACGCGCTCGTCCTTGGTCAGATCGGCGTAATTGCCCTGCGCGAGCACCTGCCCGCGCGTCAGCACGGTGATGATGTCAGAGAGATTGGCCACGACGCTCAAATTGTGCTCGACCATCAGGATGGTGTATTTCGCCGAGATGCGCTTGATCAGCGCTGCGATCTTATCGATGTCCTCGTGGCCCATGCCGGCCATCGGCTCGTCCAGCAACATCATCTCCGGATCGAGCGCCAGCGTGGTCGCGATCTCGAGCGCGCGCTTGCGCCCGTAAGGCATTTCGACCGCCGGCGTATTGGCAAACTCGCTGAGGCCGACATCGTTCAACAATTCGAGCGCGCGGTTGTTGAAACGGTTGAGCGCCGATTTCGAACGCCAGAAATCAAAGGAGCTGCCGTGCTGACGCTGGAGCGCAACACGGACGTTTTCCAGAGCGGTCATGTGCGGAAACACCGCCGAGATCTGGAAAGAACGTACCAGCCCCATGCGCGCCACGTCGGCGGGCGGCATGGCGGTGATGTCCTGTCCCTTGTACAGGATTTTTCCGGCAGACGGTTTGAGGAACTTGGTCAGAAGATTGAAGCACGTCGTCTTGCCGGCCCCGTTCGGGCCGATCAACGCGTGAATACTCCCACGGCGAACCCTAAGCGCAACGTCGCGGACGGCAAAGAAGCCCGCGAACTCCTTGGTCAAGCCTTCCGTTTCGAGAATGAACTCATCGGCCAAACAGATTTCCCCCTGCCCGCGCAATGCGCGTGGCTGTCCTTGTTGCTTCGGCTTTCCGGAGGCCTTGGAGCCTTCCCGGAACGCTGCCTCCGGGCGCGGAATATGCCGGAGGTGACGGGGGTTAGGCAAGGCGGAAAGCTGAGCAGGTCAGACCTCCGGCCGGGAGGCTTATGCTCCCTTAGTTGGAGGTTTGTGATGTCGCGCCCGCCGGCCTTCCGGTTCGCAAGGCACCGGTCATCAAGCCGTCGTTAACGGTCTTTGGTCCCGCGCGCCAGCCTTCATCAAAAATTTTCCCGCCGCGGCGATCATGGGCGGGTTTCATTCGCCGGGAATATTGCTTTGGATTTCGCCAGCGCCGCTCCCTCCGTCGTCAAGTCGATCAAGCAGCGTGACCTGCTCAACACGTGGCTGCGACTTTATGCGCGCCACCATACGGCGCCGGCGATCTGGGAGTACCAGCCCGCGCGACTCGAGGAGGAGCTGTCCGATCTCATCTACTACACGGTGGACAATTCGACGTCGACGCCGGGCCTGACCATTCAGAGCGAGGGCACACGGATATCGCGCGCCTACGGCCATACCGGTAAGGGAATCCTGCTGGAGGATTATGTCGGGCCGCGGCTCGCGCCCTTTGTCATGCCGGTCTATCGCGAATGCATCGCGCGCGCGCTTCCGGTCTACAGCGTTGCCGACGTCGACGACATCTATGGCCGCGTCGTTGCCTATGAACGGCTGCTGCTGCCTTTCCTGACCGACGACAAGGTCAGCCACGTCATCGCTTCGCTCAAGACCTTCTGCGAGGACGGCGGCTTCGAGATCAAGAATCTGCTGCGCGGAAATGACGCGCTGCCGCGGCCGAAACTGCGCACGGTGATCGACCGCGATCTGTTTCACCGCGCCCCAGGACGCATTGCGGCCGCCGACGTCGTCGAATTCGCCGATCAGCCCGGCGATCCGAGCGTCACCGCCGAGATCATCGAGCTGAACTGACACTTAGCGCGATTTGGCCCTGACTTCCTTGTCGTAGATATCCGGCTTGAAGCCGACCAGGAGCTTGCCGCCGATTTCGAGCACCGGCCGCTTGATCATCGATGGTTGCGCTAGCATCAGGGCCAGCGCCTTCTTCTCGGTCAGGCCTTCCTTGTCGGTGTCCGGCAGCTTCTTGAAGGTGGTGCCGGCGCGATTGAGCAGCGTTTCCCAGCCGAGCTTGTCGCTCCATTGCTTGAGCTTGTCCTTCTCGACGCCGGCGGCCTTGTAATCGTGGAACTCGTAGGTGACGCCATGGGTGTCAAGCCAGGCGCGCGCCTTCTTCATGGTGTCGCAGTTCTTGATGCCGTAGATGATGTTGGGCAAGACGGTCCTCGCGCATGCGTCGTGACGTGCCGTGGTCATGGCCTTGGCGTTGTACGAAACTCCGCTTCGCGCGACAATATTGCCAACGACGCTTTCGACCTCTACCCGAACGGACACACCATGCACGTCACCCACGATCCAGTCGCGTCCGCCTCGCCGACCATCGACTTCAACACGTTCCTCGCGGTCGATATCCGCGTCGGCACCATCGTCGACGCAAAACCGTTTCCCGAGGCGCGCAAGCCGGCCTGGCGGTTGTGGATCGACTTCGGCCCGGCCATCGGCGTGCGCAAGAGCTCGGCGCAGATCACCGAGAACCATCCGCTCGAGACGCTGGTCGGACAGCAGGTCGCGGCCGTCGTCAATTTCCCCCCGCGCCAGATCGGACCTGTCGTCTCGGAGGTGCTGACGCTCGGCTTCCCCGATGCCGACGGCAAGGTCGTGCTGATGCAACCGAGCAAGCCGGTGCCGAACGGCGGGCGGCTGTTCTAGCGTGGGGGAGCGGCAACCGCAGCCCCTTGCCATGGATCCTCAGGATCGGCATCGGATTTCTTCCCGCGGCGCGGGCGGCGCTACAAAGCTCTGAGCCAGTTTCACGGCCGCTTCGGGATGTTGAGCCCGCGCTCCACGGCAGGACGCGCCAGTCCGCGTTCGAGCCAGGCGGCAACCGACTTGAACTGGCTGAATGCGACGAGATCGCCGGCGCCGTAGAAGCCGATGAGGTTGCGCACCCAGCCGAGCATGGAGACGTCGGCGATGGTGTAGTCGTCATCCATGAACCATTGCCGGCCGGAAAGATGCGTCTCCATCACGCCGAGCAGGCGCCTGGACTCGCCCACGTAACGCTCGAGCGGCCGCTTGTCCTCAAAATCCTTGCCGGCGAATTTGTGGAAGAAGCCGACCTGGCCGAACATCGGCCCGATGCCGCCCATCTGGAAGTGCACCCACTGGATGGTCTGGTAGCGCCGCGCGGCGTCCTGCGGCAACAGCTTGCCGGTCTTCTCCGCGAGATATTGCAGGATCGCACCGGACTCGAACAGCGGCAGCGGCATGCCACCGGGGCCATCGGGATCGAGGATCGCCGGGATCTTGCCGTTGGGATTGAGCGAGAGGAATTCCGGCGTCTTCTGGTCGTCCTTGCCGAAATCGACGAGATGGACTTCGTAAGGCAGCCCGATCTCCTCCAGCATGATCGAAACCTTGACGCCGTTCGGCGTCGGCAGCGAATAGAGCTGAAGCAACTCCGGATGCCTGGCAGGCCAGCGCTTGGTGATCGGAAAGGCGGACAAATCAGACATCGAGACCCCGGCTTCGTTCGCGAGCTGCCGCTTAATCTAGGCGAGCCATCGAACGGCGCAAGGCCGAGCTACCATCTCAACTGTCTCGGTGCCGAGACTCGATCACAATGGCCGCAGCAAATGACTTGTGGCGTACACTGCGTCGCGCTGTGCGCGTTGCTCGATGAAGAGCTGCCCGGTCACGAGCAGCGCTCCGACGAAAAAAAGTGCGAGCATTGCGGTCGCAAACTGACTGACATCATTCATCGCAAGCGTTTCCCTGTATTTGGTTCGCACAGGGAACGCAGGGTTGCCCTTGGCAGTTCCTCCACACTTCAAATAAATTGCCGCTTTTTCCCGATGCAGCGAGCTGGCTCAATAATTGATCTCCATCCGCAGACCGCGCGGATCGATCTCATCCCCGCCGACGCGCTGCTTGCTGTCCCGCGCCGCGACTGCACATGCGCAGGCATCGATCAGATCGTCGCGGTCGATGCCGGTGCCGTGGCGCTGCATCAGCCATTTCGAGAGCTTCGTGAAGCCGCGCTGCGCCAACAGTGCAATGCGCAGCTCGCGACCTTCCGCCGATGTCTTCTTCGCAAGCCGAACTCCCCTCACAAGATTCCACAAGATCAGCTCCGGATGCGCTTCGCCGATCGTCGCCTGCCGCACCGGTGTCATGATCTCGTCGACCTCCCTGATCTTGTCCCTGATATTCCAGAGCTGCGCCGAGACGCCCCTCCCCTTGCCTTCGTGCTCCCAATAGTGCCGGTTGGCTGCGGCAATATCGGGAAACCTCCAGAGATCGCGGCGGGCCCCGAGAAACACGGCGGGGCCCACCATTTCACGCGCACGCAAGTCGCATGTTCGATAACCTTCGGTCTTCAACCCAATCGGCATGTCGATCATTGCGCGCGCATGCGGCATCGCGAGCAGCCGCGTGAGGCCCGGCGAATGGTCGAAGCCGTGCTGGCCACACTCGTCGATCCACGCGGCGACCCAGCCGAAACGAAATCCGTCGAGACCAAGATAGGTTTTCACGCGTCCGGTTGCGCCTCCTACCAACGTTTGTTCATCCTTCGCCCCGATGACCCTCGAACAGCCGTTGCGCCAGCAGCGCATCGCCGAGCGTGCCGCCGGCGGGCGCGATCGCGCAAAAGGGTTCGCGGGCGCCTGCAATTTTTTCGCGGTCAGCCTCCAACGGCCTGGTAGGCCAGGCGCTTGAACTCGAAGAAAAACGGATTCCAGAAGCCCATGTGGCGCTGGGTCATCAGGACGCCGGCGGTATTGGCCTCAGGGCAAATCCACCAATGGGTGCCGGCGAGCCCGCCCCACTGGAATTCGCCGGTGGAATTCGGGGGATCGAACTGCGTCGGCGCGAAGGTGACGGCGCCGCCAAGGCCAAAACCCTTGCCAGGCATCGGCCCGAGATTGGCGAAGCGAATCGTCTCGCCCGCCGGCAATTGGTTGGTCATCATCTGCCGCAGCGTCTCCGGCTTCAGCAGCGCCTCCGGCCCGGGCACCAGGGCACGCACCAGCGCGAGCATGTCCGGTAGCGTCGAGACCAGCCCGCCACCGCCCGACAGCCGCGGGAACGGCCGTCGATAGGCCTGCGGGTAAGGCAGATTGTCGGCGCGGGTGAGGCCCGGCTTGGTCGGATCAAGCACGTCGGCGCCGGTATAGTGCGTAACCAGCCTGCCCTGCTGCGCTTCAGGCACGGAGAAGCCGGTATCGGTCATGCCGAGCGGATCGAAGATGCGCGCCTTGAGGAAGGCATCGAGCGGCTTGCCCGAGACGACCTCGACGACGCGACCGAGCACGTCGGTCGCCACCGAATATTCCCAGCTGGTGCCGGGATGATAGGACAGCGGCAGATCGGCCAGCTTGTCGATCAAGTCCGTCAGCGGCGTCAGCGGATTGAGCACGCGCGCCTCGTTGTAGCCTTTGAACAGCACCGTACCGGGATCGAAGATGCCGTAGCTGAGGCCCGACGTATGGGTCAGAAGCTGCCGGATCGTGATCGGGCTTTTCGCCGGCTCGACATCAGCAAGATTTGCCGCGCCCTGCTTCAGTACCTTGCGATTGGCAAGCTGCGGCAGCAATTTTTCGATCGCGTCATCGAGCCCGATGCGGCCCTCCTCGACCAGCAGCATGATCGCAGAGGTGACGAAAATCTTGGTATTGGAGAACGCGCGGAAGATATGGTCCGGCCGCAGCGCCGTCTGTGCCTCGCGATCGGCAAACCCGACGCATTGCTGGTCGACCAGTTCGCGTCCGCGCAGCACCGCCCAGGACGCGCCGGGGACGATCTCCTGATCGACATAGCGCTGCATCGCCGTCCGCACAGCGGAATAATCTGGATTTGCTGTCCTGGCGTCCATGGATGGGCTCTCCCCGAATTGGTTGCGATGGATATAGCAACGAATCGGCCGCGGGGAAGCCCGTTCGCGCGAGGCGCGGACGGCGCCGGCAACACCCGCATTTTTGTTTCACCGCGTGTTCGCACCCGCGCGAGCAACACAACGAAAACGCCAGCAATCCTTGCGGCAAGACCTCATTAAGCGCGCGACCTTTAGCCTCACGGTCATGTTCAGCGTATCTTCAATTCCATCAAGGGTGACCGTCAATGACCTCGATCTCCGCAACGACCACCAATTCCTACTCCCCACTCGACCGCCTCAAGAGCGAGCTCACCAAGGAAGTCTCGGCGGGCACCATCAGCTCGAGCGATGAGTCCGCGCTCTCGTCCGCGCTCGACGACATCGATTCATCGCTCAAGAGCGGCGCATCGAGCGCGAGCTCCTCGTCGCCGCCTTCGGCTGACGAGATGCAGTCCAAGATCGACGACCTCATCCAGAACGAGGTATCGAGCGGCAAGCTGACCAGCGACCAGGCCAGCGAACTGAAAAACGTGTTCGCCAACACCTTCTCCGGCAGCGCCGGCGGACCGCCGCCGCCCGATGGCAGCAGCGACTCATCGAGCACGAGCAGCACGGATTCGACCTCCTCGTCCGATTCCTCGTCCAGCTCGTCTTCGGCCACCACCGCAGAGCTGATGAAGGAGTTGATCTCGCTGCTCCAGAACGCGACCAACCAGTCGACCTCCTATAGCTCCAGCGGCAACTCGGCGTCCTCCAACGCATCGAGCGCGCTGCTCGTCGACTATTCGACATAAGAGCTGCGGCCCGGCGCACTCCGCCGGGCCGTCACCCCTGCTTCATCAGCGCCGTCACGTGCAGACGACGGCGGATGCGCATGCCCTGGCGCTGATAGAGCGCGATGGCGGATGTGTTGTTCGAAAACACGTGCAGGAACGGAATCTCGCCGCGCGCCTCGATCTGGCGCGCGACCGCGGCGAGCAGCGCCTGCGCGTAGCCGCGCCCGCGATAGTCGGGATGGACGCAGACGGCCGTCATCTCGACGAACTTGCCCGGCTTCATGCGCTCGCCGGTCATCGCGACCAGCTCGCTGCCGGCGCGAATGCCGAGGAACGTGCCGAGCTCATGCGTTCGCAACGCGAACGGTCCGGGCTTGGTCAGCGCCGTCAGCGCCATCATGGCAGGCACATCAGCCTCGCCGAGCCTCACGATCTCGGCGTCGCGAAGCGGACTATCGGCGGGCGATCCAATCATCTGCTCGCCGGACTCCGTCAGCACGACCTTGAAGCCCGAGGGAACATCGACCGGCTCCGGCGTGAACAGCGCGGCGACCTGCGAGCCGGACATGAGATCACCGAGCGCGGCAAAGCTTGCTGCCGACATGTCGACCATGTCGGCGAACGGCGTCATGTCCAAGGGATAGCGCAGCGCGCGCGGGCCGCCTTCGGCCAGATGCTTATGGCTCGTCGTCAGCGCGCTCCAGATCGGACGATCCAGTAGCCGCACATCGTTGTCGGACACCGGCTCAATCCTTGTCGAAGCTAACGATCACGGCCGCATTGGCAATGAGGATGGGGTCGTTGGCCTGCTCGGTGGCCGACGCAATCTCCAGCCCGCCCTTGACCGCGTTGACGGTCACGGTGCCATAGGGAAGCTCCTTCGCAACCGCCTCCTTGTCGACGGCCTCGGGATTGGGCACGCCGATCGTGACGTCGACGAACATGTCGTTCGCGGTCTTGCCGATCATCCGAAAGAAACCGAGGCTCGAATGCCGGATCGCATCCGACACCGCCCGCTTCGCCGCCTTGGTGGCGTCCCTGCCGTGAACGTCGACGCCCATGCCCATCTCGGTGATACAGCGAACGCGAGTCATGTCTTATTCCTGTGGCTGATTGGATGATTGGGAGTGTCGGCGATCGGTGGTCGCGACACAAGTGCGTTGTCGTATTCAGGCGTGATCTCCGCCACAAGCTCCATCATTGCGAGCGCAGCGACGCAATCCGGAATCTTTCCACGGAGGGACTCTGGATTGCTTCGCTGCGCTCGCAATGACCATGTGGAAATAGCTTCGCCCCATCACATCAGGCCTTCGATTTCTCATGGGCCCGCAGCTCGTCGACGAGCACCCGCACGTTCTCCGAATAATCGATCGGGATCGAGATCAAGTGCACGCCGCCTTCCTTGAAGGCAGCATCCAGCGTCGGGCCAAAGCTGTCGATGCTTGCGATGCGGTGGCCCTTGGCGCCGTAAGCCTTGGCGTACATGGCAAAGTCGGGATTGCCGAAGGTCATGCCATAATCGGCAAAGTGATCGACGGCCTGCTTCCAGCGGATCATGCCGTAGGCGTGGTCCTCCAGCACCAGCACGACGAGGTTGAGCTTGAGCCGGACGGCGGTCTCCATCTCCTGGCTGTTCATCATGAAGCCGCCGTCGCCGGCGACCGCGAGCACGCGGCGATCGGGATAGAGCATCGCAGCCATCATCGCCGACGGCAGGCCGGCCCCCATCGTTGCCAGCGCATTGTCGAGCAGCAGCGTGTTGGCGACGCGGGTACGGTAGTTGCGCGCGAACCAGATCTTGTACATGCCGTTGTCGAGCGCGACGATGCCGTTCTCCGGGATGACCTGGCGGATGTCGTGCACGATGCGCTGCGGCGTCGGCGGCCAGCGCGCCTCGGTGGCGCGATCGGCAATGTGGTTGAGGATCTCTTCGCGCAGCGGCAGCAGCGCCGCCGCCTGCGGCAGCTTGCCTTCGAGCCGGTCTGCCAGAAGCTCCAGGCTCGGGCCGACGTCGCCAACGACCTCGGCATCCGGAAAATAGACCAGCTCGACACTCGCCGAGGTGTAGCTGACGTGAATTACCTTCGGCCCCGATGGTCCCATGATGAAGGGCGGCTTCTCGATCGGATCATGGCCGATCGCCACGATCAGGTCGGCGGCGTCGATGGCATCGTGGACATAATCGCGCTCGGACAGCGCCGCGGTGCCCATGTAGAGATTGGTGCCGCCGGGAACGGTGCCCTTGCCCATCTGCGTGGTGAAGAACGGAATGCCGGTCCGGCGCACGAAGCTCGCGATGCCGTGGGTCGAGCGCGGCCGGCTGGTCGCCGCGCCCATCATCACCAGCGGGCGCTTCGCGGCCAAAATCATCCCGGCGGCTCGGTCGAGCGCGGCGCGGTGCGCAACGGGAATCTCGATCGGATGGATCGGGATCACGGGGACGGCCGGCACCTCATCGCCCGCAATGTCTTCGGGCAGCTCCAGATGCACCGGACCCGGCCGCTCCTCCGTCGCCACCCGGAACGCGTCGCGCACCACGGTGGGGATGCTGGAGGCGCTGATGATCTGCCGGGAGAGCTTGGTCAGCGGCTTCATGGTCGCGACCACGTCCACGATCTGGAAGCGCGCCTGCCGGCTGCTCATGATCGGCTTCTGCCCCGTGATGAGGATCATCGGCATCGCGCCGAGATGTGCGTAAGCCGCGCCGGTCGACAGATTGAGCGCGCCCGGGCCAAGCGTGGAGAGGCAGACGCCGGGCTTTCCTGTCAACCGGCCGTGGGTCGCTGCCATGAAGGCGGCCGCCTGCTCGTGGCGGGTCAGGACCAGCTCGATTGTGGAGGTGCGCAGCGATTCGACGAGGTCGAGGTTTTCCTCGCCGGGCACGCCGAAGATGCGATCGACGCCTTCGTTCTCGAGCGCAGCGACGAACAGGTCCGATCCCTTCACCTTGCGTTCCTGCTCGCTCATGTCGCCTCCGCTTGTTGCCGGCTCCCATGTTCCGGGAGCAGGCGCATGGTAGCGGCTGGCGCCGCGGGCACAACTCACAAAGAGGCGCACAGCTCCATCAACTCCGTTATTGCGAGCGCAATGATGGCGTATGGAGAGACGACATTCGCCCCCCTCGTGTCCCGGACGCGCTGCAGCGTTCGTACGCTGCTGCGCAGAGCCGGGACCCAGCAGGCCGCGTACTCGCTGATGCATGGGCCCCGGCTCTGCAGCGCACCGCTGAAGGAGCGCTGCGCAGCGTCCGGGGCACGAGACCTTTGCTCGACGTTAGACACGCCTTCGCATCCTCGCGGCTCATTTCGCCCGAGCTTTGCTTCGTCGCCTTGCCCTCAATTGAAAGAGGGCGCAGGGAAGACCGAGTGCCGGCTGGCACCCGCGGTCCACTGTGCGATGATTGCGCTATAAAAATCTGCACAGCGGCATACAGGTGAAGCCAAACAACCGGCCTTCCCTGCGCAGTGGCTTTACGGCTTATGTCGTGCTCTCCCCGGGGAGCGATGCACTATTGCCCCCGTCGCCTCGCGGATGACTGATGTGAGGGCCCGGTTGGGCCACACGCATCACCGCAAGACTTGGCGCACAGGCTCCGGGCGCCAGGACCACACGATTTCGCCGTACGCAGATCACACCGGTCGTGTGCGCGATGGTTTTGCTCACGGTTGCCCGCCCTGCAAAACCCTTCGCGCCGACGTGACCCACGTCCACCGCCATCCGGCCCGCGTTCGTGACGATCGCGATACGCCCTCTTCCTTGGGCCGGGTTGCGCGACACATACGCTGTTTCCGAATTTCGGTAAAGTGGTATATTTTTGACGGTGCGGATTGACCGAGGGTTTGGGTGTTTTGCCCGTCGGGCAACGCAAGCTCTCGTATCCCGAATGGAGCGCAACGTCATCCAGGGTTTTCGCCGGCGGATGCAGCGGTCCCGGATTTCGCCGCGCTCCATCCGGGCTGCGCATCATCGCAAAGAATCTTCGTCCAACCGAGTCAACCGCACTGCCCTTCCCGCACCCGAAGTTCCTCGCCCAACAAATCAGCACCAAATGGCCGCATGTGAGTCCGCAACCTTCGGCGTCGGGGCGACTTCTCGGGCAGCGACTTTTCTGTCGCGATCTCAACTGCCAACCCAAAGGAGTACACATGGCTCTTCTCGGAAACCTGCTCGGCACGGTCGACGGCCTGCTTGGAACAGCAACAGGTGCGCTGTCGGGCAGCGCCAATGCAGGTGGAAGTGCAACGGCCGGCGCCAGCGGCTCGGTCGATCTGTCTCACACGCTCGATGTGGGAGCGCTGATCGAAACCAACCCGAGCATCGACGTCTCCACGTCGGGCCTTGCAGGAACCGGTGGCATCGACGCCTCGATCTCCGCGCCGACCGCCGTCGGCCTTAGTGCGGATGTCGGCCATCTCGACGTTGGTGGTCTCCTCCACGGTCTGGTCTGAGCCCTAGTTCGCTGATGACGACAGGTGACGTGGGGCGATCCGCCCCACGTCACGCCATGCGTGAGCCTGCCAGCGTCCCGGCGCAGATTCGTTCGACACATTTCGACACATTAAGGACATCCAGATGGCGGCAGCCCTTTCGACGGTCGCAGACGAGGCGGCAGAGCCGCCGTATCGGCGCGGCGACGACGTCCGCGAAGCGCTGCTGAAACTCTGGCCGCATTTCCTGTGGGCCGGACTGTTCTCAAGCGCGATCAACCTGCTCTATCTGTCCTCGCCGCTCTATCTGATGCAGGTCTATAATCGCGTCCTGCTCAACGAAAACATCTCCACCCTCGTCCTTCTCACCCTCATCCTCGCCATCGCGCTCCTGACCATGGCCGCGCTCGACGCGGTGCGCGCATGGATCCTGATCCGCTGCGGCATCCGGCTCGACATGGAGCTGTCGACGCGCGTGTTCGAAGCGCTGGTGGTGCGGTCGGCCGAGCGCGGCGCTTCGCGCGGCGCGCAGCATTTGCGCGATCTCGATCAATTCCGCACCTTTGTCACAGGGCCCGGAATCTATTTCGCGTTCGACCTGCCCTGGATTCCGATCTATCTGCTGCTGCTGTTCCTCATCCACCCCCTGCTCGGCCTCGTCGCCACCATCGGCGCGCTGCTGCTGCTCGGACTTGCGGGCGTGAACGAAGTCCTGACCCGCTCGCCGATGAAGCAGGCCGAGTCCTCCGGCAACCAGTCCTACGTATTCACCGAGAATGTCCTGCGCCATGCCGACGTGATCCGCGCCATGGGCATGCAGCCGGCGGTCGAGCGCAACTGGCAGACCCAGCGCTCGGCGATGCTGGTGCAGCAGGCAATCGCCAGCGACAAGAACGCGGTGATGACGTCGTCGATCCGCTTCTTCCGCCTGCTACTGCAATCCCTGATGCTCGGCACCGGCGCGTGGCTCGCGATCGACCACGCCATCACGCCCGCAACGATTTTCGCCGCCAGCATCGTCATGGGCCGTGCGCTGGTTCCGGTCGAACAGGCGGTCGGTACCTGGAAGCAGTTCATCGGCGCACGCGATTCCTACACAGAGGTGCGCAACCTGCTGGCGACCGTCGACCTGACCGTGCCGCAGACCATCGTGCCGAAGCAGCGCAATACAGTCGAGGTGCGCGAGCTAGTCTGCGAATTGCCGTCGCGACCCGAGCCGGTGCTGAAAGGCCTGTCCTTCGAGCTCGCCGGCGGCCAGGCGCTCGGCATCGTCGGGCCCAGCGGTTCGGGCAAGAGCACGTTGGCACGCCTGCTGGTCGGCGCCATGTCGCCCGCCGCCGGTCGCTTGCGCTTCGGCGGCCTCGACTACAATCACTGGGACCCCGTCGAATTCGGCCGTCATGTCGGGTACCTCCCGCAGGATGTCGGGCTGTTCGCCGGCACCGTGCGCGAGAACATCGCGCGCTTCGGCGATGCCTCGACCGACGAGATCATCGATGCCGCCATCCGCGCCGGCATCCACGACATGGTGCTCGATCTGCCCCGGCAATACGACACACGGCTCGGCGGCGGCGGCGTCGGCCTGTCGGGTGGACAACGCCAGCGGCTTGGCCTGGCGCGCGCTCTACTCGGCCGCCCGCCGCTGCTCGTGCTCGACGAGCCCAACGCCAATCTCGACGCACCCGGCGAGGAGGCGCTGAAGGCCGCGTTGCTCAAGGCCAAGGCCGACGGCGCCGCTGTCATCGTCATCACCCACCGCACCACGATCCTCGACATCGTCGACGTCATGATGGTGATCCGCGACGGCATGCTCGACATGCTCGGCCCGCCCGGCGAGGTCTATCAGGCCTTGCAGCAGCAGGCCACCGCACGGGCGGCCGCGTCATGAGCACCGCAACCTATGTCGCCGATCGCGAGCGCGCCTATTATGCGCGGCCGGGACGGCCCGCACTGGTCGGCGCCATCATGGTCGGCGCGTTCGCGTCGGCCATGACGCTGTGGGGCACGCTCGCCCCGATCTCGGGGGCCGCGATCGCCAGCGGCAACCTCCAGGTCGAGGGCCGGCGCCAGAGCGTGCAGCATCCCTATGGCGGCGTCGTCCGCCAGCTTCTGGCGCGCGATGGCGCCCATGTCGAAAAAGGACAGCTTCTGCTGGTGCTCGACGACAGCGATCCGCGCGCCAAGCTCGACGTGCTGGTTGCCGATCGCGATGCCGCCCGCGCGGCGGAGGCGCGGCTGATGGCCGAGCGCGACGACCATGCCATGGACTTTGGCATCGATCCGAAGGACGCAAAGCCCGCTTTGCGCCAGGCGATCGCGAACGAGACCGCGATGATGGCCGCGCGAAAACACCAGTTCGAGGCGGAGACATCCGTGCTCAAGGGCAAGATCGCCGAGCTGAATGCGCAGATCGGCGGCACGCAGGCACAGCTCACCGGCACTGAAAAGCAGCGCGAGCTCCTGGCCGACGAGATGAACGGAGCGCAGCGTCTGTACGAACAGGGCTATACGCCGAAGACGCGGATCCTGGCGCTGCAGCGCGAGGACGCCAAGCTCCAGGCCGATATCGGCGCGCAGCGCGCCAACATCGCCGGCATGCAGCAGCAGATTTCGCAGAATGAGGCAGAGATCGCCAAGGCCGAGCGCGCCCGGATGAGCGAGATCACCGACCAGCTCCGCTCCACCGAGAACAAGCTCGCGGAGCTCGCCCCGAAAGTTGACGCTGCGACGGATGTCGTGACGCACACGCAGATCAGGGCGCCGGCGACCGGGTCAGTGGTCGGGCTCGACGTGTTCACCGAAGGCGGCGTGATCCAGCCCGGTGCAAAGCTCATGGACATCGTGCCGTCGGACAATCCGCTGATCGTCGATGCGCAACTCAAGCTGTCCGACATCAACGACGTCACCGTCGGCCGCCGCGCCGAGATCCGGCTGACCGGCGTCAACTATGTTGAGCGTCCCCGCCTTTACGGCACCGTGCGAACGGTCTCGGCCGACCGCGTCACCAACGACAAGGCCGGCGGCCCCGGCTATTACGCGGTCGAGGTCTCTCTTGAGCCGGAGGACGTCAAGAAGTCGCGCATCGAATTGCAGTCGGGCATGCCGGCCGAGGTGATCGTGCCGACGCGGCCGCGCACGCTATTCGAATATCTGTTTGGTCCGCTGCGCGACGAGCTGACCCGCGCCTTCCGCGAACGCTGAGGAGGAGCCAATGGCTGCATCCGAGCAGAACAACCGCCGCGCCGAAAAAGCCGAGATCGCCCGCCACATCACGACGGAAGAGACGATTGCGTTCATGACCGCGCTGATCGCCTTCCTGAAGGATGCCGAGGCCGCCGGATATCATGGTGGCAACGATGCGCAGCCGCTGCCGTCCGACGTGCCACCCACGCCGTCGCATGCCTCTGATCCGGCGCATGCCGCTGATCCGGCTCCGGCCGAAGTAACGCCGGGCGATCACCAGCCAGTCTCAGGCGATCAGCATTCCTATGTGAGCGTGCCGCCGACGAACGAGACCTCGACGACGCTTCATATGGATGGGACCGGTGGCGGCGTCTCGCATGCCGACGGAAATACCGGCGTCGTTGCCATGACGGACAGCTCGGTCAGCGCGACCGCCCCGATTGACAGCCACGCTCCCGTCGCGTCCGATCATGCGGCAGTAGCCGTCGGCGGCCCCACTCACGCCCATGCCGCGACGTCCGCGTCGATCGATCCGCCACCATCGCTGCACGATCTCGGCAGCACGATCACGAACTTTGTCGACACCTCGCTGTCCGCCGTCTCGCACACGCTCGACAGCCTGAGCACGACGGTGTCGCAGCTGACATCCACGGTAACCGGAACAATCGGACAGCTCACTGACAGCGTCACCGGCCTCGTCGGCGGCCTGCTGCATTCCGTCGGAGGTGACGGGCATGAGGCGTCCTCCCCCGATTTGTTCAGCGCGCTGGTCACGGATATCATCAGCACACCGCTGGCGTCGCCTCATGACAGCGCGGCGACGCACGTCGATATCGGCGGCATCGACACCGCCGGCGCGGTGCCGATGGCAACGCTGCCGCCGGTGACGCTGCATCTTGGCTTTCTCGGCCAACCGACTGATAGCCACGATCTGCACGACGGCGCGTTCTCGGCGCTCGGCGTGCATCACTTCTAAGCGACCTTCAGCGACAGCTCCGTGCCGCGCTTGAGCGGCGGCGTCATCGAGACGAAGCCGTTGCTGGGATCGCGGATGAAGGCGAGGTACCGACCGTTTCTCGATGATCGATCCCCGCGGCGATTGACGGCAGATTTATATCTGACTAAAGTCAGATAATGCTCGATCCCGTCTCCCGCGTCCGCCGCTTCAACCGTGCCGTGACCTCCGCCGTCGGCGCGCTCGATAATTCATTCCTCGGGCGCGGCCGGCCGCTGGGCGCGGCGCGCGTGCTCAATGCGATCGGACAGGGACGCTCGGACGTCGGCGAGGTCCGCGACTATCTCGGCCTCGATTCCGGGCTGATGAGCCGGCTGTTGCGCAGCCTGGAAGACGAAGGCCTGATCGAGACGCAAGCGCACGAGGACGATGCGCGCCGCCGCGTGGCCAGCCTGACCCGCGCCGGCAAGCGCGAATTCGCGGCCTATGAGGCGCTGTCGAACACACAGGCCGAAAGCTTTCTCGCCCGGAATGCGCAAGCCGAGGCGCTGCTCGCGGCGATGGATCTGGTCGCCTCCGCGCTGACGCGCGATCGCATCGCGCTCGCCGAAATGGATCCGCGCAGCGACGAGGCGCGCTATTGTCTTGGCGAATATTACGCCGAGCTCGGCCGGCGCTTCAAGCAGGGCTTCGACGTCTCGCTGTCGCGCGACCCTGATGCCAAGGACATGCGCCGGCCGCGCGGCAGCTTCATCGTCGCGATGTCGGACACGCTGCCGATCGGCTGCGTCGGCCTGAAGGGAACGGATCATGGCTATGCCGAAATCAAGCGGCTGTGGGTCGCGCCCTCGGCGCGCGGATTGGGCCTCGGCAAGCGCCTGATGGATGCCGCCGAGGATGCCGCGCGCAGGCTCGCCATTGCGCTGCTGCGGCTCGACACCAACAGCGCGCTGCCGGAAGCCGGCCGGCTCTACCGCACCACCGGCTGGCGCGAGATCCCGCGTTTCAACGATGACCCGTATCCGGATCTGTTCTTCGAAAAACGCCTGTGAGCGGCGCGTCGATTCCCCTGCTGCCGCGTTAGGCTGGAAGACGAGGGAATATCGACATGACGCCAGCCGAACTCGCCAATATCTATCGCAACTACATCGCTTGCCTGAATCGGCAGGATTGGCCCGCGCTCGGCCGGTTCGTGCACGACGAGGTCGCCCACAATGCGCGGCCGCTCGGGCTCGCGGGCTACCGCACGATGCTGGAGCAGGATTTTCGCGAGATTCCGGATCTGCGCTTCAACATCGAGATGGTGATCTCCGAGCCGCCCAACGTCGCTGCCCGGCTCAAATTCGAGTGCGCGCCGGTCGGGACATTCCTTGGGCTGGCCGTCAACGGCAGGCGCGTCTGCTTCTGCGAAAACGTGTTCTACGAATTTCGCGACGGAAAGATCCACCAGGTGTGGTCGATCGTCGACAAGGCGGCGATTGAGGCGCAGCTCTGAGGCTGCGCCTCATTCTCGTCATGCGGCCACCGGTGCCGGCGTCGGTTCGGCTTGCGGCTTAGGGAACGGCCGGAACGTCATCGCGATCAGGAAGGCGCCGAGGCCCATTGCCCAGGAGCCGATATAGAGCCAGGCATAGCTGGAGAACGCGTCGTAGATCAGGCCGCCGGCGAGCGGGCCGGTCGCCATGCCGAGGCTGCCGGCCATCGCCGTGCCGCCGATCACGGTGCCCATCATCTTGAGCGGAAAGTTTTCGCGGACGATCACCGCATAGAGCGGCATGGTGCCGGCATAGATGAAGCCGAACACCGTCGCGACCATGTAGAAGGTCGTGAGCTCATGGGCGAAGACATAGCCGAGCGCGCCAAAGGCTTGCGCGAGCAGGCCCGAGACCAGCACGCGCTTGGCGCCGAGCCGATCGCCCATCACGCCGAAGGCGATGCGGCCGCCGAGGCCGGCCAGCCCCTCGACGCTGTAGATCGTCACCGCCGAGATCAGCGGAATGCCGCAGCTCACGGCATAGCTGACGGTGTGGATGATCGGGCCGGAATGGGTGGCGCAGCAGAAGAAATTGGCGGCGAGCAGGATCAGGAATTGCGGCGAGCGCAACGCTTCGCCCACCGTCATCTCGGATTGCGGGCCGCCTTGACCGGCTACCGCGACCGGCGGATGCGCGAGCGCTGGCGGACGGCGGACCAGGAGCGCGACCGGGATCATGATGGCAGCGACGACCAGCGCCACGATCTGCATCGCGGTGCGCCAGTCATGATGGGAAACCAGCCAGGCGGCGAGCGGCGCCATCGTCATCGGCGCCACGCCCATGCCGGCCGACACCAGCGAGACTGCGAGGCCGCGCTGGGTTTCGAACCAGCCCGTGACCGTCGCCATCATCGGCGCGAAGATCGCGGCGCAGGAGGCGCCGACCAGGAGGCCGAACACGAACTGGAACACGATGAGCGAGGTCGCGTGGCTCGCGGCGAACAGGCTCAGCGCCAGCACGATCGATCCCGTCAGCACCACCGGCAGCGGCCCGAACCTATCAGTCACCGTGCCCCAGGCCATGCTGGTGAAGGCCATCGCGAGGAAGCCGATCGTCATCGCACTGGAGATGCCGGTCATCGACCAGCCGGTGTCCCTGGCGATCGGCTGCAGGAACACCGGTAACGAAAACATGCCGCCGATCGCGACGCAGCCAAGCAGGCCGCCGGCGGCGACGATCACCCAGCGATAAGGGGAAGCAGTCATCTTTGTCTCCCGTCAGGTCTGTCTGGGTGGAAGACGAATGGAACCGGCGAAAGCAGACAGGGCGGCGCGATTAAATTATGCCGTGCGGATGATGTGCCGCCAAAGCAAAACGTCGAAAACAACCCCATGCACAGTAGCCGGCCGTTGCGGGATCAATGACTTACTGGCGGTGCACCGGAAGTATCATTCCGTATGGCAGAGATGCGTAGGGATCATTGGTGCTGGCCACGATCAGCGACGGAAAGCGGAAGCGCTCTTCCGGTACGGCCGCCCCCCGGCCCCGGCAGGAAACGCAGGAGACCGTGGATCAAGAAGTTCGGTCACCACCGCAATCGTGCTGCGGAACGAACCGCCGAAGCGTGTCGGACGTGAACTGATCCAAAGGGAGCTAGCTCTCAATTTGACACGTCGGGCAAAACACCGGCATGATGCCATCATTCCGCAAACAACGTCGCATCACCCCTGCTACATCCGCCTAGCGTGCCGTTTGCCACCAGCGTGGGACCGATCAGCTCGACGGCATGTTCTGGATCCAGCGGTTGTCGCGGCTGAAGCGCGAGCGGCTGGTGAAGAGGTTCGAGAAGTTGTCGCGGATTGAGTGAATCCAACCAACACGGAACATCGAGTTAGTACAACTCTTCCCAAGGGCACTCCGAGTCAATCTGAGAACATCGACAACTGTGCGACAGCGCCGTCTGTGCGCGACAGCCCATAAAGGGAACGAATCCCTTGAATGAACTCTCCTTGGCCACCGTAGCTCGGATGGCGAACCTGCTCCGCCGTAACCCCCATATCTGCTAAGGCGCCTGCAGCGTCCCGACCTATCGCCACGATCAATTTTGGCTGCAGATTTGCAATCAACCAGGTCAACAGCGGACGGCAAGCTTCGCGTTCAGAACGAGTGTGGCATCTGTTGGATAAGGGATCATTCGGCTCATGCGGATGGAGAGGAAACACATTCCACAAAAAGATCGGCTGATTGATCTCTTTAATGGTCTGCCAGACAACCCTAGCCGTCCTTTCAGAGACAGCCGGCCCCCGCGTCGCCCGCCTCAACGGAAGGCTGCCGTAAAGATGGGCATGGTCGGTTAGATGGGCCTCGTCTGTCAACGCAAGGCCCGTCCGACGTCCCCCGCGATATCCCAGGTCTCGTGCAATCCACAAAGAATCCACCGAGACATCCAAGGCCGCATCGATGACCAGCTCAAGGTTTGCTTTGCGAATACGCGGCGCGTCGCCTCGATCAAACTCCTCGCAACCGTCAGTGTAGGGATTGAACGTGTCTTTGAACTGCAACTTGGCAAGCCTTTTCACAAAGCTGGTCGAATTCATTTCGCCAACTCCTCGATCTGCATCGTGCGATTCCCCAAATCAACCTTCAAAGTACCACGCCGACGTTCCCGCAGGAACCTGAACGCACGATTTCCCTGCAAAATCGCTTCTTCCCACAACCACAACGGAGATTGATCGACCTCGTAGCCACGCACGAACTGCCGGACATTCTTCAAAAACGTAAAACTCAGCTCTCCTGGATTTTGTCCTTCGAAAAAGTCAAACTCCTTGGCAATGCCAAAGATGTAGGTGGCTACTCCTTCCTCAATAAGGACTGCGCGAGCACCGTCCTGGCCCTCGTCAACGCGGGCGTCGCTCTTTCGCTTCCGACGCAACAGCGCACGTGTAACCGGCGACCAACCCAACACGGCTGCATAGGCATAGTGAAATGCGTCGTGAAACCGATAGTCGTCAGCGGCCATAATGTTGTCGGTCAACCTGTCACCGATAAAGATATCATTGCAACGCTGGAGGACATAATGTTTCCCGTTCTTCGCCTCTCGCTCATAAATATCGATGGACAGAAATCTCGGAAGCTGCTCCTCCACAGGAAATTCGCCATCAAAGAGTGCCGGATAGTTCCTCTCTTTAGGCCACCGATCGGCGGACTTCTTAAGACTCATCGACGCGGCCTTGTCTAAGGTCACACCAGCTTCGTTCGAGGCCACAATCAAGAGGGCACAGATTTTACGCAGCTGCGCTGCAAGCGCCTGCTTATCAGAAGCGTACCAGCCCTCCTCAATTCCACCCGCCAATGTTCCCGCCGCAGCTGCAAGACGAAGAAGCGTTCGTTCGAACTGTGCGACTGGAGTATTTAGCTGGAACTCATGCTGAGGCTGAAGGTCCGAAAACGACACCTCGCCGTTGGCCGAATTCGCATGTTCAGGGAAGAGCGAGGCAAGCGATACTCCAGCGATCCGAGCGATAGTGGCGAGATACCAGAGCGAATCTCCAAATTCCTCCAGAACAGCGCTCTCGTAGTTGACATACGCAGAACTGTCGCGCTGCTTTTTCTTTACTTCGCTTGATAAGCTACCGATCTCGCCGATAAGACCAAGTGTTGGGAGGTTCAAATCCTGTCGCGGAAGTCTGTCGGTCTCTACCGTGCGCAGCTGATATTCGTCCAACCCCAACTTCGCGAAAGTTTGCATGCTCTGCTCCAGCAGCCGGACCTTATCTGTGATTGCGGATTGTAAGCCACTCATATGGGGCCCCCCGGTATCCCATATCGCCGAGCGAGCGAACCCAACACTCAAATTGCCCGACGAGTTGAGCATCGTCAAAACGAGACTGCCCCACGCCCTTGTGCACAACCTGCCTACCATGCAGGTCTTTCAGATTTAGCGGCACAAACGGGCCAGCGCCTCCAAAATAGATAAAATCGTTGCTGACCAGAATTCGATTGACTCTCGTGTCACGCCCTACGTGCTTTGAATTGGTACTGCCATCCAGCAAGCTGTGAAATGAATCCCTCTGACACCAAGGCCCCGGGACCTTGCTACGAGAATAGATATTGTCTCCGCAGCTTTGCTTCCTACTACCGTTACGATACGGCTTCTTTTTAATGAAGCGCGGATCGCTATCGTACTCGTCGAAAGACAACGTCTCAGACACTCGCATAGCGTAGACAAGATATCCTGCTCTCTGAATGCTCTTGTTGCCGCTACCACCCCCGATTACCCAGTCACCCACTTTTGCATGTTGACGGATACCCGGCTTGCAAGTTGCGAGCGTGCAAAATTCGTAGAATGGATTCGGCGCGAAACCGCTGTCGTATCTAACGACATAGGAATAAATCGACATCTAGGGACTCAGCATGGATGGCGCTTCAGAGAGACCGGCGCCGATGGACTACCGTCTGGCTTTTCCCATTCGTCGTTGCCTGAAATGATTGCATCGACAATCGAGCTGCCATTCCATCCAACCATAGCGTCGCCATACTCGTCTAATGCTTCCGGCAAAGTGCAGTCTTGGGCGCCCTGCTCCCAAACACCCACAATCCGCTTGCCCAGCTGAGCCGCATATTCGATCTCCCAGTTGACCCACTCACTGTCCTTGGTCTGGGGAGATACATAAACCACGAGGGTGCCCGCCCACTGAATTTGCGGGGCCAGGATTTTATTCTTGATGTAGTCCGGATCTTGGGCATTATTCGGATTACTAGAATTAATCGAAGAATCTCGAATATCCATCCCATTCTTTGCGAGCAACTCTTTCAAGTTGCCAAGGCCTGCATCGTCCTCGTGGATGTGGCTGATGAAGACATTCTTTGTGACGTTTGCCATTGTTGAAAATCGCCTCTCAAATGATTCTTCCGTTGGAAATTACTCGAATTTCGCACAATTTTTGGGTTACACAAGAATAAGTTGCACACTAAAATTGATGCAACGCAACAATCGCGTCGTTGGAGAGCCTCGATTGAGTACATCGATTTCCACTGATACTTGGCGGGACCGTCTCGCTGGGCTGGGCAGCAATTCCTCGCTCATATTGGACCAGACGTTTTTCGCTCGGTTCGGCGATTGGGCTTGGAATCCATCAGGTGGAGACAAATTTGCCGCGCATGCTCTCCACGTTGAACTGATCTCGCGCGTAGCCACGCAACCTTTGGGCTACTCAAGTGGCGTAGAGCAGCGCGCACTGACAAGCATCTTTGAACTATTCGGCATTGCCAGGGCGCTGACACAAAAGGAGCCCGACTGCCAGACTTTCGAAGTTATCGTGTGGCACGTATTGAATACACACGTCAGGCCGTTCACGGCAAAATGGCACGTCAAGAGCACTACTGGCGAGTTGGCCGCGCTTGACAATAGCGACGTTTTTCGCGCCGAGCTTCAGCCACTACAAGAGCGACTAATTTCACTCGACAGGGTCCTAAACTTAATCCGCGATCGCGAAGGATTTCCGGCTTCCGTCGCCAGCGATGCTATCGCTCAATCGATTCGGGACGAAATGACCCGTGGCGTAGCCTGGCGTCCACTGGGAGAAGCTCAGGACGTAATTCGCTCCGAGTTGAGCAGCGACGAGGAACGGAAAGTCAAGGACCGAAGGCGATTTTATGATGTCGACGCGAGAGGATGGGCCGTCGGTCTGGCCCTTTCTGGCGGAGGCATTAGGAGTGCAACTTTCGCAATGGGCGTCATGGTTGCGCTTTCAAAGCGAAACTTGCTTCAACAATTCGATTACCTCTCGACCGTCTCCGGTGGAGGGTATGCGGGCTCGCTTATAACTCAGTTGCTTGGCGCAGGAACACTGAGAAGGAACTTGGGTCTTCGTAGAACAGAACTGCCCTTCAAGCGGGGGGAAGGCGAGTCAGAGATTCTTCGGCGGTTCAGGCAGGGCGCGAGCTATCTCTCAGGCGTTGCCTGGGAGCGCTTTACACTCGGTATAGCGCAGGCGCAGGGGATATTCATAAATCTCTTCATCGTTCTATCCACCATCTCACTTATCGCCTTCGTTGATTATTTGCTCCGCTTTTTCATCCCCGATTCAACTTGGAACAACCTAGCTCTGTACTCGTCAATATTACTTGTTGCGTTGTTTCTCGCGATACCGCTCATCCGAGGTTGGCGAGGAAGAGCCTTGGCGAGTGAGGGACGCTGGATGGCTTCAGTTGGCGCCGTGCTCGTTGTTCCTCCGTTGTGGGTCGCGGTAGGCGGCATCCACACCCTGTTTGAGGCCTTCCTAACGCCATTTCGTTCTGATGCACAACCTGCCATCGCGCAACTGGTCGTGGAGTGGACAGTCTTCGGCTCATTGCTCGTTATTCTCGCCGCAGCTTTTGCGCGTATCGCACTTTCTAGGCCAATCATTTTGTCGACCCTCTGCATTCTCGCGCTGGCTCTCGCAGAAACCGTCGCCTACCATCAATTTCAGATCGCTGGCGTTGTTTATGCCGCATGCTTCGTATTCTTCGTCGTTGCGCTGGCAACCGTCCTGTCCGCGGCGTTAGACGTCAACTCAACATCGTTGCACAATTACTATCGCGCCAAATTGGCCCGGGCGTTTCTATTCGACGCAGATTGCCGCGAATCTCCGCCCATTAAACTGAGTGCGATCGCTCACGGTTCGACGCTCTTTCCGATCTTAAATTGCGCACTTAACGTTCCCGGCTCGACAGACCCCAAAACGCGCGGGCGTCATGCGGACGTGATGTCGTTTACCCCCGTGTCTGCTGGCGCTTCCCTCATTGGTCATTCGTCCATCGCGGATTGGGAACGAGCAAATCCCTCGCTTGATCTGGCAACCGCGATGGCTCTGTCCGGAGCCGCGATCTCTCCCCAGATGGGACTAAAGACGAATCGCTATAGCAGCTTCTGGCTGACGATCTTAAATTTGCGTCTGGGCGCTTGGCTGATGAATCCCAAGGCCACGCCGCCGCGTGAACGTCGGCCCAATGGCAAGTATCTTCTTCAGGAATTGCTTGCGACCGCAGACGAAACCGGCCCGTATGTTCAGATTTCGGACGGTGGGCATATAGAGAATCTTGGGGTCTATGAACTCTTGCGGCGCCGATGTCGCTTTATCGTCGCCGTCGACGGTGAGCACGACGAGACGATGACTTTCCACGGCTTAACCAACTTGCAACGCCTCGCCTACATCGACTTCGGAATCACGATTGACGCGAACCTGGACGATCTAAGGTTGGGAAGTGAAGGCCTCAGTCGATCTCACTTCCGGTTCTGTCGCATTAGATACCCTCTTGAGCAGCATGATCAGCACGAGGAAATTGGGTATCTCGTCTATCTTAAGCTCTCTCTAACCGGAAACGAAGGAGAATTCATTCGGCGACTAAAGTTGGATGAGCCTTCATTTCCGCACCATACCACCGCGAACCAATTTTTTACCGAGGTTCAATTCGAGGCCTATCGCGCTTTGGGGGAACACGTTGGCGACAAGATGTTTCTTCCGTCCATCACAGGCATCGACGACGCGCCGTACGTCGACATAGAAGCTTGGTTTTCCGGCCTAGGCAGCAGTTTCTTAGATCCGCTACCCTAGTGGCCTATGCATTTGCGCGCCGTCTGCCGGATCCATGCATTTTTTACTCGGCACGCCGATCCTGCAGCGCACTGACATCTGTCAACCTGAACAAATCCGGGCAACTTCGCGATTGTGGGGTCACCGCCACGCTGCGCCCGGCTACGCCTCGAACAATGCATTCACATCGCTCTCCGTGAGGGCCGACGCGATCCCGCCGTCACGGTCGAACAGGCCGTCGGCGAGCGCGCGCTTTCTGGATTTGAGCTCGTCCATCTTTTCCTCGATCGTCCCGGTGGCCACCAGCCTGTAAACGAAGACGGCCTTGTCCTGCCCGATGCGATAGGCCCGATCGATCGCCTGTTCCTCAACGGCGGGATTCCACCAGGGATCGAAAATGATGACGGTATCGGCGGCCGTCAGATTGAGGCCGACACCGCCTGCCTTCAGGCTGACCAGGAAGATTTCGGCCGCGCCGTGCTGAAAGGTTTCAATCGCCGTCTTTCGGTCCTTGGTTTGACCGGTGAGGATGCTGTAGCGCAGGCCTCCCGTGTCAAGGCGCTTCCGGACCAGATCGAGCATCGAGGTGAATTGCGAGAAGATGATGATCTTGCGCCCCTCGCTCAGCAGCTCGCCCACCATGTCGATCAGACGATCGAGCTTGGCCGATGGCCGTTCGACGCCGTCGTCCAGTTTCAGCAACGCCGGATCGCAACAGGCCTGCCGCATCCGAAGCAGGGCTTCGAGCACCACGATGTGGCTCTTGGCAAGACCGCGCTTTGCGATGGCCTCGCGAACTTTGCGCGACATCGCGAGCCTTATCGAATCGTAGAGATCGCGCTGCGGCCCTTCCAGCGTGATGGTCTCCACCATTTCGCTCTTGGCCGGCAGCTCGGTCGCCACCTCCGTCTTGGTTCGTCGCAACAGGAACGGCTTGACGCGCCGCGCCAATGCAGCGGTCCGCGGCTTGTCGGCACGCTTTTCGATCGGTGTGCGCCACTGGCGCGAAAAGGCCGCCTTGTCGCCGAGATAGCCGGGGTTGACGAAGCTCATGATCGACCAGAGTTCGCCGAGATGATTTTCCATCGGCGTGCCCGTGAGACAGAAGCGATGCTGCGCCTTGGTCTCGCGCAGAAATCGCGTAGTGGCGGCATCCGGATTCTTCACCGTCTGCGCCTCGTCCAGCACGGCCATATGCCACTCCCGCGCCAGCAGAATTTCGCGATCCCGCGCGATCAGCGGATAGGTGGTCAGGACCAGATCGTGCTCGGCGATGGCGGGAAACTTGTGCTTGCGATCTGCCCCGTGCAGCACGAGGACCTTCAGCTCCGGCGCAAATTTCTGCGCTTCGGCGGACCAATTCGTCATCAGGCTGGTTGGCGCGACGACCAGCACGGGATTGGCGAGGTGACCTCGCGCTTTCTCCAGCGCGATCAGGGCCAGGATCTGGACAGTCTTGCCCAGACCCATGTCGTCGGCAAGGATTCCGCCCAGCCCGCTCTCGCGGAGCAGATCGAGCCATGCCACACCCTGCGCCTGATAAGGCCGGAGCGTGGCGCGAAAGCTCGCCGGCAGTTCCGGCGCGGTCAAGCCGCGCGCCTGGAGCAGGCCTGCGAGGCGGCGAAGACTGTCGGCTCCCTGAAAGGCGAAGCGCTCGTTCTCGACGCCGAGCAGCGGAACGACGTCCGCGCGCGACAGCCTGATGCTCCTGGAGGCGTCCTCGAAAGCGCCACTCATGTGCAGGCCATGCAGCGCCAGCACGAGCGGCAGGAAGCGATCCGCAGCCAGCGCGACGTGCCGGCCGTCGGCGAGAGGCAGCAGGAAACGTTCGCCCTTGTCCGCGAGTGCCGTCAGCGATTCGGGGCTGAAGCCGGGCGTCGAAACCAGCGCGGCCAGGAGCGGCGCGAGATCGCGCCGCTCGCCTTCGATCTCGATGCCGAGCGACAGTTCGAACCAGTCGATGCCGCTGGACTCCAGCACCGCATCGAAATCGCCCGACGACTCCGCCAGCCGGAACGGAAAATCGTCGTCGATCAGGATCTCGAACCCCTCCGCACGCAATTGCCCGGCGTGCAGCGCGAGAAAATCGAACCAGCCGCGCTGGTCGCGCAGCGTAAGGTCCATGGCATGACGATAATCGAGCATCGGAAGCGCCGATCTCGCTTCGGTGAGACCGGCGTCGGTGAGGCGCTTGCGTGCCTGCCTTTCCTTCGCCTGGCGGCGTGCGATCGCATAGACCTGCCCGCCTTGGAACAGCTCCAGCCGGCTTGCGCGCTGGCTCGGGTCGATGTCGAACCCACCGTAGCGGAAGCCGAGGCTGGCCACGCCAGCGGGACCGGACTGTTCGCTCTTGCTGCGATAGTAATAATAGCTTGCACCGAGATGCCCCAGCTTCAGCCTCAGCACGGGACGAGGTTCCTCGTCGATGAGCACCGCGGCCGCCGGCGGCACCGGCAGCAGTCCGTGGTGAAGCTCGGGCAGCCTTTGGCTCAGGCGGCGCGACACCTCTTCGAGTTGCGCGCGGGGAATGGCGGGTGCGGCCAGGAACTGGCAAGCGAGCCGAGGCGACAGGCCGAGTTGTACGGGCCCGATCACGCCGCTGGCTTCGTCGACATAGACCGGCGGTTCGGCATTCAGCGCGACCGCTCCCGATACGACGAGGTTCGGTGCAACGCCTCTGGTCGCCGGGCGCCATTCGATCCGGCCCTCGCGCACTTCGCCCCAGCTCAGCGGCGCCCGCCTGTGGTCAAGCCAGAATGCGCGGCCGGTCGCGACAATCCGGTGCAACAGCTCTTCCGGACACGGCCCTTGGGTGTAGGACTTGCGGATGCGGCCGTTCACCTCCGTCACGATGTCGACGTCGACGTCACGGAAGTATTTCGGCGCCCGTTCCGGCTTGAATTCGTACAGGCTGGGACTGGTGTAGTTGTCGGCAAAATCTCCGCCCTTGCGGAGCCGGACCGATCGCAGGGTTATGGCGAGGTAAGGCATCGGGTCGTCCGACGGCTGCAGGCAATACAGCAAGCGCTGGCTCTCGTCCGCGGCATGATCGCTGCTCCGCGACGCGCGGCCCACATTGTCGATCCAGTTGTTGACCTCGAGACCCAGGACCGGCGGAGCCGTCGGCGCTTGCGCCTTGGCAGGCTTGGCTGCCTGCGGGAGCGGCACCGGCGGCAGCGTCGGCGGCTGCTTGTCGCTCAGCGCTTCAAGCAGGGTCGCTGCGACATGCTTGCAGTTGAGGGCCATCGGACAACTGCAATCGCCGTCGATGTCGGTGAGCCTGCCGTTGTCGAACTCCAGCTGGATGTCAACGCGATAATTCGAGGACGCGCTGCCTAGCACCCGGGAACTGATGTGGGTCAGGTCGTCGCTGACGCCGACCGCCGAAACGCGACCCTGCGACTGATAGGCGTGCGCCTTCTCCATCGCCGAGCGGTTGAAATAACTATAGATTTCTTTTCGCTTGAGAACGTCCGAGAGCACTTGCAGCGATTCCACGACCCAGATTATCGGCAGGCAGCATAGCCGTTTCGACCAGAGCGTTATAGTGTTCGAACGCGCCGCCGATGCTGGCGCGCTGCCACGCCCGTTCCAGGAAAATAGCGGTTCGTGGTCCAGACGTCGATGCTCCAAGCCAACAAGATGTGCCTTCGCCTCGACTGCGAATGAACGGAATATGTCCATGCCAAAAATCGACATTGCCGCCCTGCCAGTCCGCAAGGGTTCGGGCTATCCCGCGCCCTTCAACGCTCCTTGCGCCGATCGCATCCGCAAGCGGCTCGGCAATGCCGGAGGCCTTTCCGATTTCGGCGTCAATCTGATGCGTCTGCCGCCTGGCAACTGGTCGAGCCAGCGGCACTGGCATTCGCACGAGGACGAATTCGTCTACGTGCTCGAAGGCGAGGTGGTGCTGATCGAGGACGACGGCGAAACCGTGCTGCGCGCAGGCGATTGCGCCGCCTTCCCGAAGGGCAGCGGCAACGGCCATCACATGATCAACCGGTCGGACGCGGTAGCCGTCTATCTCGAGATCGGCTCGCGCTCGCCCGACGACCTCACGACCTGCTCGGACATCGACATGATGAGCGCAAATTCGGACGGAAGGTTCGTGCACAAGGACGGCACGCCCTATCCGGACGCGTGACCGGAAGCGACGCAGCGCTACGTCACGGCGCGCCGGCGCCAGTCACTGACGGTGAGCCATACGGCCGAGACGAAGAAGTAGAGCGCGCCGACCCCGGCATAACCCGCGACATTCGCGATCGACGGGACCGCGGGCGTCAAGGCCTGTGCGATGAAGAAGCCGCCGGCGAGCGCCGACTGACCGCCGCTGAGCACCATGGCCCATTGCGCGCCAAAACTTTTCCAGCGCCGGATCGCGGTCCCCAACTGGAGCAAGCCGGACAGGATTGCCCAGGCGCCGAAGACGCCGAGCACCCAGTTCATGCCTGTTCGAAGTGCGACGATGACCGCAATGGTGGTCGCCAGGCTGACCACAACGTTGAGAACCTGCGTGCGGTTTTGCGTGAGCCCGCCACTGCGCAAGGCGTCGACGAAATTGGCGGCCGCGTCCCATGCCGGATAGAGCACGAGCAAGGCGCCGGCGATTGGCGGGGACGACGGCGCGACGGCAAACGCGGCAGCGACCCAGGCGACGGAGAATGCCGCGCGGAGGAAGTAGTATTGCTTGAGCCATTGCTCGCGGTCGTCACGAACGAGATCCATTTGATGATGAGCCACTGCTTTCAGTCCTTTACCTACTAGTTGGTAGTTTCACGCGCAGCAAGATGCCTTCACCCGATGCCTGCGGGCGCGTAGACGTCTTGCCGATGTCTCTCAGTGTTTAGTGGACAGCCGATCCAGCAGCGGAGCGGTAATGACACCGAACATCTTGGGATCGCCATAGGCGCGCGCCGACAGCATCGCACCGTGCATGGTCGCCATGAATCCTTCAGCCTCGACCCGTGCCGTTCCGGACAGCTTGAGCTGCCCCTTCCGCTTGCCGCGCTCCATCACCGATGTCAGCCAGGACGCCAGGAAACGGAAATGCGAGCGGACTTCGAGCGCCACCTCCTCCGGCAGGATCGGAAGCTCGCTCGCCAGCAGCGCACAGACGCAGAAGGGCGCCGTCGCGTCAGTGATGCACGCCTCCCAATAACCGACATAACTTTTGAGCTGCTCGCGCGGATCAGGGATGTTGCGCTCGAGCGCCGCCAATCCCGCCGCGGCCTCTTCGCGATAGCGCGACACCAGGGTGCGAACCAGGTCGACCTTGCTGGCGAAATGGTGGTGGATGCTCGGCTTGCGGATGCCGACGACTTCGGCGACGTCGGCATAGCTGAAGCCATTGTAGCCGCCCGCGATGATCAGCGTGCGGGCACAAGCCAGAATGTCGTCGGCGGTCGAGGAAACGTTGGTCATGGAGAATGACTACCTTCCAGTTGGTAGAGCGTCAAGCGCGGGTGCTTCACTCCCCCGTGAGTGGTAGGAGCCTTGAATGACCATTCGCCCGATCGTCCGCTATCCCGACCGCCGGCTCGCCATGCCCGCCCGCCCCGTCACCGCCTTCGACGACGGCTTGCGCGAGCTTGCAGCCGACCTGCTGGAGACGATGCGCGCCGCGCCCGGCATCGGCATCACGGCGCCGCATATCGGCGTGCCCCTGCGCGTCGTTGTGCTCGAGCTCGACGCCAAAGCGGGCCCGCAGACCTACGTCAATCCCGAGATCGAATGGGCCTCGCCGGAGATGATCCTGCACAGGGAAGGCAGCGTCTCGATGCCCGGCGTCAATGACGAGGTGCAGCGCCACGCGCGCGTGCGGATCAGCTATCACGATCTCGACGGCAACACGCACAGCGAGGAGTCGGATGGCTTGCGCGCCGTCTGCCATCAGCATGAGATCGATCAGCTCGACGGCCTATTCTGGATCCAGCGGTTGTCGCGGCTCAAGCGCGAGAGGCTGGTGAAGAGGTTTGAGAAGATGGCGCGGGAATAAGTGTCTGGCATCGTCCCGTGCATCTTGTGGAAATCTGAATTCCCGGCTATATTACTGGAAATAACTCTGGAGACCTCCGTGGGAAATTCACAGAAGCGCGCTATCCAGCAGTACCGATCGCGCCTGGGCGAGCGCGGTCTGGCGCGTTTTGAGGTCCTCGGTCGGGATGCTGACCGCGATCTTATCCGCTCGCTCGCCAGACGCCTCGCGGAGGATACGGCCGAGGCGTCCGAACTTCGTGCCACCGTCAGCAAGTCCATCGCGGGCGAGCCGCCCAGGTCCGGCGGGATTCTCGCCGCGTTGCGCCGGTCGCCGCTCGTCGGGGCCGATCTCGATCTTTCGCGGCCTCGAGAGAAGGGGCGCAAGGTCGATCTGTGACGCGCTATCTCCTCGATACCAACATCATCAGCAACGTTGTCAAACCGAAGCCATCGGAATCTCTCTTGTCATGGATGGCGATGCAGCGTGACGAGGATTTGTTTGTTGCATCGTTGACGGTTGGCGAAATCCGCCGCGGCATTTTGGAGAAGCCGCGGGGCAAGAAGCGCGACGCACTCGACAACTGGTTTTCAGGCTTCGAGGGACCGCAGGCACTTTTTGCAGGCCGAATCCTCTCCTTTGACGACAAGGCGGCGCTCATCTGGGCCCGGCTGATGGCCGAAGGCAAAGCGGCCGGCAAACCGCGCAGCGGCCTCGACATGATCATCGCCGCAGTCGCCGGTGCAAACGACTGCGTGGTGGTCACGGACAACGAAAAGGACTTCGCCGGACTTCAGGTTGTCAATCCCGTCCGCGCAGCGGTTTGATCCGGCTTGCAGGACGGGCCCGTCGTCAGGGGCGCTACTTCAGCGGCAAGAACACGTCCGCGACCGTCTCATGCTCCTGCACCTCCGGGAAAAGCCTCAGCCGCTGACAGTAGATCGGGAAGTCGCGGGCTTCCTCGCCGCTGGCCGGAAGCCAGTCGCGATAGAGATAGAGCGCGGCGGGCTCCAGATTGTCGGTAAAGCCGACGACGCGCAGCACCGCGCAGCGGCCGCCGGGAATCTCGCCGTCCTTGACCGCTTCGCCATTCGCCGCGATCGGCTGGTCGGTCCCGACACAAAGGTCTATCCAATATTCGTCCTGGTGCACCGGACGCCCCTCGGAATGCCAGATGGTGAAGGTCGGACTTGTGCTGGGGTGCAGGTTGGCCGCCTTGCGCCACGCGATGAAGCGGCGGATCGTGTCACCGAGTTTCTCAGGATTGCCCCGATGCTCCATGATCGCCACCCTGGTGGGCGGCACATCGCGGATCGTCACGTCGTCAGTGGTGAAGTTCGTCTGCATGAGCTTGCTCCTGGCGTTGTCGAGAGGCCCGAAGGCCGCAAGCCACGGCTCCCAGTCCGGCGATTTCCGGAACGACGACGGCGATTGCCCGAACCGTTGCCGAAAGGCGCGGGCGAAAGCGTCAGGTGCGTCGTAACCCGCATCCATCGCGATATCGGTGACATCAAGGGCGTCATTGTAGGCCAGCTGATGCGACGCGCGCTTCAGACGGGCCAGCTGGACATAGCGATGCACCGACAGCCCGAAGGTCGCCGTGAACTGCCGATGGAAATGAAATTTCGAGAACGCCGCGACAGCGCTCAAGCTGTCCAGGTCCAGATCCGCGTCGAGATGCCGGTCGATATGATCGAGCACCCGCCGCATCCGGGCCTGATAGTTCCGCAGCGCCGCCGTCATCGTCCCTCCTCCGTGGCGGCTTGAGTTAGACCGCGATGGCCGTGATGCGCTCGACCGATCTTGCGGTTTGCAGTTCGTGGGATGGGTAGTGCGCAGCGAAACCCATCGATGCGGAGGAGCGATGATGGGTTTCGCTTGCGCACTACCCATCCTACAAACTGACGTGGATGACGACGATTGCGCTATCTTGTCGAGGCCGACGACGGGGGCATGCACCTGAGGAAACTCTGCCGCTCAGGTAACTAACGCAATTTCCTTAGCTAACTTTTCGATCGTCCAGATTTCGAAAGGTACCTGGAGCAGTGCCCGAACCTCTGCCACCAAAATCGGATGCGCCACACCAGCGCGGCTCCAATCTATTTTCTTGTCAAGCGAAACTAAAACCGCGCGCTGGTAGCTGCTTCCTTCCACCCGCGCTTGCAGAAGACCTATCAATAGATCAACCCATATGTAGAAATCACCGTCTCCATCGTCTCGAAAGCCGGGGGGAGTCTTTGTCTTCTTCCTTAAAATTCCGATATCGTGAAATGGCGCTCGCTGCGCGTAAGACACGGAAGCTTTCTTGGTCAGGATCTCCAAAAGCGATAAAGTTCTTCTGACAGTCGCTTCGTCATAAACGTGACCGTGTTCGGCACTGAACTGATCAAGAAGACCGTCGATCTGCTCGACGTAGTCCCCAAAGTTCGCGTCGACTTTTGCAAGCGATGATTTGAAGCTATCGAATTGTTTGCGCAATGTTGCGGCGACAGTGTCAACAACCTGCAGCTGATTATTCCAAAACTCTTGGATGGCCTGCCCGGGGAGAATTAGAGGAGCTGGATGGCGCGCCCCCAAATAATCGATTATGTCAGCGCTCTTCGGGTGACTCGCAAGACGTAGAAACACATTTGCATCCAGACCAATTGCAGTGTCCTCCAACGTAACTGTCGCTGGATCTGACTTCATGGCCGATACAAGCGCATTGAGTGAATCGCATGCAACCTGTCGATCCAGCACACTTATCAGACGACGCTGCGCTTCTGCTTGATCCATAAATTGCTCTAAGGGTACCAAATTTTGCCAGCTGCTTTAGCTAACTCCTTGCCTAAAGCCTCAACTGCTTTGGCATCCCACTCCTGTATCCGCACAAGGCGCGTCCTCCATTCGCTGGGCACTGCGTGCGGAAGCATGTGCTGCTTGAACCCTTCCCAGTCTGCCGCACCCTTGGGACGCCTTTCTAAATCAGCGACAAAGGTGTTTCCGATAGTTGCTCCCCAAAACGCCCCGTCCTCCTCGCTCATGCCGTCCCACTCGGTACTCGATCTAGGCCTTACAAAGTGCAATACGCCAAATTCATCTGGCGTTATGGTTTCGGCAAGCACCGAACGCCTAAGAAAGCCGAGAACGCCCTTGTTGAACGAGCGCTTCCCCAACTGATTGACAAATTCATCCTTCGATGGATTGAGGTCCTTGAGATCATCAACAAGCACCGTCCATGTCTTCGCTTCATGGACTTTTCGTGCCGCTTCCCCAAAGCGCCTTTCAACGTTACCAGTGCCCAGATTTCCAACAACTATTCTTCGTACAACCAATCGGAGGATATATTCCATACCCTCAAGCGGGTCTTTCGTGTTCGCAATCGCGAGCAAGATTGGACGAACCGCGATCACGCTCAACGCATTCAGTGCAGCGAAGACTTTAAGCGCCTCCGGCTCAGCGGGCCCGGCCGACGTAGGATCAATCATCTGCAAGTAGAGAGGCAAGTACCGCTTGAGTAAACGCACAAGTTCGTCGGGCGTCGGCGGCTTCTTTCCCTGATGCTTTACTCGGTTGGCAAGAAAGCCGAACAGGTCTTTAGGAAGAATGTGCCCGCTCTGAATGGTGACGGAGTGACGTATGTATTGAACAAACGTACTCGACGAATCCTGCAAGAATTGCCCCGAAATGCGTTGCCACTCGCGGTAGCGAGCCTTTCTCTGAGGTGAAGCGGTCTGGCTCAAGACGTAGTTCTTTAGAAGATCGGCTGTCGTAAGCTCTTTGCCACGGGTGTTGATCACTTCATAAACTTGATAAGCTGACGTAGGATCAGGATGGATAAAGACGGCAAAATATACCCTGTGCGTCAGAAATTCCGTCCACTTGCCGAGCCGCCTAAAGGGATCGTTCGTCAGATCCTCCTGCAGCTTTGCCTTGAGAAAATTGTAAGATTCACCAAGCCGCCGCGAGACCGATTCTTCATCTCCTGCGTCATCAGAGATCTCTCCAGTCTCTAAGATCGCCTGGAAAGTTTTATTGTCGGACTCGTCCGAAAGTACAATTCGTGGGTTCGTTTCATCAGAGTCGTAGTCGATAGATTTTAAGAAATCCGCGCGGATGCGGTCGGCAAGCGCGGTCCGCCCCCGGGCATGGGCCTCAAAATAAATCGCGTTTGCAAGAAGGCTTAGGGTAATCAGACGCTGCTGACCATCAACAACGTGCTTTCTCCCTACTTCGTCGGTGAGTATCACGAGGCCGAGAAAATAAGAGTCGGAGTCGAGACCATTGCTCAGATCTTTCCAGAACTCCTCCACTTCATCTTCTTCCCAAGAGTACTCTCTCTGAAACTGCGGTACCTCGAAGATTGAACTCGAGAGCAATGCTCCGGCAGTGCTGGCGGACGCGTTAAGGGGGGTCTGCAATGGCGTGTTTCCCGCAATAAGGCCAGGGTACAGGGGTCAAGCGTACGCAAACTTGGGTCAATCCGGCGAGGGGCGCAAGCCCAAGTTATCGCAGCCAGGCGATTCTACCACTACGCGCACGCGGTCTCGACTGACGAATCGAGTTCGAATCTCCCTACTCCCACTCAATCGTCCCAGGCGGCTTGCTCGTCACATCATAGACCACCCTATTCACGCCCTTGACCTCGTTGATGATGCGCGTGGCGGTCTCGCCCAAAAACTTCATGTCGAACTGGTAGAAGTCCGCGGTCATGCCGTCGGTGGAGGTGACGGCGCGCAGGCCGACGACGTAGTCGTAGGTGCGGCCGTCGCCCATGACGCCGACGGTCTTGACGGGGAGCAGCACGGCGAAGGCCTGCCAGATGTCATCGTAGAGGCCGTGCTTGCGAATCTGGTCGATGTAGACGGCATCGGCCTTGCGCAGGATGTCGAGCTTGTCGCTTGTGATGTCGCCGGGGCAGCGGATGGCGAGGCCGGGGCCCGGGAACGGGTGGCGGCCGACGAAGATTTCGGAAAGACCAAGCTCGCGCCCTAACTTGCGCACCTCGTCCTTGAACAGCTCGCGCAGGGGCTCGACGAGCTTCATGTTCATGCGCTCGGGCAGACCGCCGACATTGTGGTGCGACTTGATCGTCACCGAGGGACCGCCGGTGAAGGAGACGCTCTCGATCACATCAGGGTAGAGCGTGCCTTGTGCCAGGAAGTCGGCGCCGCCGATCTTCTTGGCCTCAGCCTCGAACACCTCGATGAAGAGGCGGCCGATGGTCTTGCGCTTGGTTTCGGGGTCGGTGACGCCTTCGAGCTCGCCCAAAAACTGCTTCGAGGCGTCCACGTGCACGAGCGGGATGTTGTAGTGGTGGCGGAACAAATCGACCACGGTCTTGGCTTCGTCGAGGCGCAGCATGCCGTGGTCGACGAACACGCAGGTGAGCTGGTCGCCGATGGCTTCGTGGATCAGCACGGCGGCGACGGCTGAATCGACGCCGCCGGAGAGGCCGCAGATCACCTTGCCTTTGCCGACCTGGGCGCGGATCTTGGCGATCTCCTCCTCGCGGAAGGCGCGCATGGTCCAGTCGCCGGTGAGGCCGGCGATCTTGCGGACGAAATTGCGGATCAGCTTGGCGCCGTCGGGCGTGTGCACCACTTCGGGGTGGAACATCAGGCCGTAATATTTGCGCGTCTCGTCCTGGATGATCGCGAAGGGCGCGTTCGGCGAGGTGCCGGCCACCGAGAAGCCCGGCGGCATTTTGGTGATGCGATCGCCGTGGCTCATCCAGACCTGGTTCTTGCCGCCTGGTGACCACACGTCCTCGAACAGCTTGCTCGGCGCCTTGACCTCGACATCGGCGCGGCCGAATTCGCGGTGATGGCCGCCCTCGACGGTGCCGCCGAGCTGTTCCGCCATGGTCATCTGGCCGTAGCAGATGCCCATCACCGGCACGCCGGAGGCGAAGATCGCTTGCGGCGCGCGGGGCGAGCCGGCCTCATGCACCGACTCCGGGCCGCCGGAGAGAATCACCGCTTTCGGCTTCATCTCCAGAAAGGCCTGTTCGGCCTTGTTGAACGGGACGATCTCGCAATAGACGCCGTCCTCGCGCACGCGACGCGCAATCAGCTGCGTCACCTGGCTGCCGAAGTCGACGATGAGAATCTTGTCGTGCGCCGAGGCCACGGAGAGCGTCGACGCGGAGCGGTCGTTCTGTGCTGCTGTCATGGCAAGCAGATACGCGACCGCGCCCCTCCTCGCAACCGCGTGTCGGGGCGCGCCCACATTCTTCTTTGGGCATGGACAAATGGATATAGGTAAGTATTATTGACCTAATTGCCCCCCTCCACCAAACCGGGGCCAATCAGGGAGAAACGCCATGTCACAGCACCATCAGCCATCAACGCTAGCCGCGCTCGGCCGGACCTGGGTCGAGGCCTGGAACACGCGCGATCTCGAGCGCGTGCTCACGCTCTACGACGACGCGGCCGTGATGACGTCGGACCGGATCCCCGCGATGGGATTCGGCGCCAGCGGCACCGTGCGCGGCAAGGACGCGTTGCGCGCCTATTGGGGCAAGGCGCTCGGGCTGCTGCCGGACCTGCACTTTTCACTGATTGACGTGTTCGTCAGCCCTGACAGCGTGGTGGTGTTCTACGAGAACGAGCGGGGCAAGCGGATCTGCGAATACCTGCGGGTGAATGATGCGGGGCTGATCGTGCAGGGATCGGCGAACCATCTACCGGATTGACGTCGCTCCCTCCCCGTCATTGCGAGCGCAGCGAAGCAATCCAGAATCTCTCGGCGGCGACAGTCTGGATTGCTTCGTCGCAAGAGCTCCTCGCAATGACGGAGTTTATTGCTAAGAGCATGCCCCAAGCAACATTGCTCACCTACAGGATCCTCCCATGAAGCTCCCCACCTCGCCCTTCACCGTCACCGACTGGAGCAAGGTCGAGGCCACCACGCATCCCGGTGAAACCGGGCACGCGCTGTGGCGCACGCTCAACATCGGCGATCTCCGGGTGCGGATGGTGGAGTACTCGCCGGGCTATCTCGCCGATCATTGGTGCGACCGCGGCCACGTGCTCTACGTGCTCGCGGGCGAGCTCGACAGCGAGCTGCGCGACGGGCGCAAATTCAGGCTTACGCCGGGGATGAGCTACCAGGTCTCGGACTTTGGCGACGCCGCGCATCGCTCATCGACGGCTGTGGGCGCCACTCTTTTCATCGTGGACTGATGGAACCGAGCGGTGTGCAGCGCAAAATAGCAAAATGCGCAGCGCTCGCTGTGAGCGCGTGCCGCCTTGAAGTTGCCCCAAAAAATCGCTAGATTGTGATAATCGATCCTTGGCCGAACGACTGGGCCGCTCCGTCTCATTTCCAATGGACGAGCACGTTTCAGGTATTTCTCCAAAATCGACCAACCGGGATGATGGGCGCAGCAATGTGCATTTGTCCCCCTGAGTGCATCGTCAATTGAAAGGAAATGACTATGGCAATGGGCACCGTGAAGTGGTTCAACAACCAAAAGGGCTTTGGCTTCATCCAGCCGGATGACGGCCAGAAGGACGTCTTCGTTCACATCAGCGCCGTTGAACGCGCTGGTCTGAGCACCCTCAACGAGGGCCAGAAGGTTTCGTTCGACATCGTTGCGGATCGCCGCAGCGGCAAGTCCTCGGCCGACAACCTCCGCGCCGGCTAGTTGACCGCGCAATTCGCGATCTGACCACGGACGTACCGGCAGATCGTTGAGTTCAGAGACCCCGCGACCGGGCTCCGGTTCGCGGGGTTTTTGTTTGCCCATTCGTCATTCCGGAGCTCGCGAAGCGAGAGCCCGGAATCCATTGATCCGCAGAATGCGCCGCCCGATGGATTCCGGGCTCGCCCTTCGGGCGCCCCGGAATGACGGGGGATAGTTCAGCCTGTCTTCCTCAGCACCGACACGAAGAACCCATCCGTGCCCGTGCGGCGTGGGGTCATCAGCCAGCCCTCAGGCGATTGCAGCGCGGCTTGCGCAAACGTCTCGGCCTTGTCCCAGAGCACGCTCGCGGTCTGCTCCGGCGGCACCACCGCGAACTCGGGATGACGGCCAATGAAGGCCCTCACCTGCTCACCGTTCTCCTCAGCCAGCACCGAGCAGGTGATGTAGGCGACGCGGCCGCCCGCCTTCACCAGCGGTACGGAGCGCTCCAGCACCTCGGCCTGGTCCTTGAGGCGAAGCTCCAGCGCACCCGGCCGCATGCGCCATTTGGCATCGGGATTGCGGCGCCAGGTGCCGGTTCCCGTGCAGGGCGCGTCGATCACGACCAGGTCGGCGCTATTGCTGATATCGGCGAGCGGATCGACCTCGCCCTTGGGTGTGCGGACATCGGCATTGTGGACGCCGGCGCGCGACAGGCGCTCGTGGATGGGCGCAAGCTGGCGCTTGTCGCTGTCGGTCGCGATCAGCCGGCCCTTGCCTTGCATCATCGCGGCGAGCGCCAGCGTCTTGCCGCCGGCGCCGGCGCAGAGATCGATCACCTGCTCGCCCGGTTTTGCCGCGGTGAGAAGGGCCGCAAGCTGCGATCCTTCATCCTGCACTTCAACGCCGCCCTTGATGAAATCCTCTTCGGCCTGGATGCCGGGGTTGCGCGCATCGGCCGAAAGCTCGATGCGCAGGCCATTTGGCGACCATTGCGTCGGTTTCGCATGAAGATGAGCAAGCGCCTTCAGCACCTTGTCGCGATTGGATTTTAGCGTGTTGACGCGCAGATCGAGCGGCGCCCGGCTCGCCATCGCGACGGCCTCGGCCGCCCGGTCCTCGCCGAACACTTTGGCCAGATGGGAATCGAGCCAGTCCGGATAATCGCCGGCAATTGCCGCCGGCGCGTCTTTCAGGGAGCGATGGCTGAGCGCCGCCTGCTCGGCCTCGGTCAGCGGCTCAGGCGCGAACCGGCTGCCGTCGAACAGAGCCTCCATGGTTGCGGTGTCCATGTTGCGCTCGAGGCTGAGCATGCCGATCAACCGTGCGCGTGCGGTATCGGAATCCATCAGGAACGCGCTGGAGGCATAGCGGCGCAGCACGTCCCAGACCAGGCCGGCAATGGCAGCGCGGTCGCCGGAGCCGGCAAAGCGGTGCGCGGTGCCCCACTCCTTCAGCGCTTTCGCCGCGGGCACGCGGTCGCGTTCGATGGTGTCGATCAGTTCGATGGCTGCGGACAGCCGGGCAGCGGGAGTCATTTGAATCTTTCAAATCAAATCCGACGGTCAACCGTCAGATCAGCAACAGGATTTTCAGTGCGAAGTAGATCCACATCGCCAGCAGCACCAGCACGCCGGCGAGCCAGAGCGACGAGCGCCGGCCGAGATCGTTCGAGCCGACGAACACGCCGGCATGGGCAAAGCGCGTCACCACGAACACCCAGGACATCAGCACGATGAAGAGATCGGCATGGCGCAGCGGCAGCGCCAGCGCGATCAAGGCGTAGAACAGCACCGGCAGCTCGAACTGGTTGCGGTAGCAATTGCCGATTTGTGTGGCGCCCTTGGGCCAGTTCGGCTCGCCGAGCGCAATGTCGCGGACCTTGGTCTCGCCCGAGACCAGCGCATTGCGGCGCCCGAACACCATGCCGATCAGGAGCGCGAAGGTGAGACCGACCTGCACGAAGACAGGCAACAAGACCATTTGGACGGACATCGGAACTTTCCCGTAACGCGGCGTGCCGCGGACCGTCATTAGCCGCGACTTCTGGCGCTGACAATCGACGAGTTGAACCGGCGTTCCCGATTGGGCGACCAACCGCCGATCATTGCAGTGGTTTTGGCAGCGATTTTGGCCCGCTGGAGCCCGGCGAGAGATACCCCGCCGCTGACTACCGCGTGCTTTAAACTTTGTTCGATCGCGGATTTTGCCCGCGCGTCATCGTTCCGACGTCTGCGCGGGCGAGACTTCGCCCATGTCCGAATTTCGCCTCACCCAGATTTCCGACACGCATCTCGGCCGGCGTTTTCCCGGCCTGATCGCGAACTTTCATCGTGTCAGCGATCACATCGACGCCGACAGGCCTGATCTCGTCATCAACACAGGCGACGTCTCCTTCGACGGGCCCACGAGCCGCGACGATGTGCAGTTTGCGAAGAGCCTGCACGACGCCCTGCCCGTCGACTGTCGCTATCTTCCAGGGAATCACGACATCGGCGACAATCCGACCGCACTCGGGCCTGCGCCAAAGCCTGCGATCGCGGAAGCGCACCGCCAGCAATTCCGCGACATCATCGGCGAGGACCATTGGTCGTTCGAGGCCGCCGGCTGGCGCTTCATGGGCCTCAACTCGCTGGTGATGAATTCAGGGCTCGCGTTCGAGGCCGAGCAGTTCGACTGGCTGTCCCGGGAAATCGCACGCGTGAATGGCAAGCCGGTCGCGCTGTTCCTGCACAAGCCGGTGTTTCTCCATTTGCCGGACGAGCCTGAAGCCCCGGAGACCTCGATCCGCTACGTGCCGCAGCCGGCGCGCGCGCGGTTGATCGAGATGTTTGCGCATGTCGATCTCCGCCTCATCGCGAGCGGTCACGTGCACCAGCGTCGCGACTTCACGTTCCGCCACACGCGGCACGTCTGGGCGCCGTCGGCCGGCTTCAAGATCAACGATTCACGCCAGGACCGGATCGCGATCAAGGAGACCGGCCTCGTCGAGTACCGCTTCGCGCCTGACAGCTTCGAAGTCCGCCACGTCCGCGCCGCAGGCCAGATCGATGTGGATATCGAAGAGCTGTTCGCCCAGATGGGCGGCGAGCACTAGCACCGCGTCTTACGCGACGCTCTTGAGATCCTGCTGGATCGCAGCGAGCAACGACTGCAGCGCTTGGCTGCTCACCGGCTGAGCGACCCGATCATTCACAGGCACAGACTTGACGGACTCGGCTGCCTTGAGCGGACGCTTGGGGAAGCGCGGCGGAGGCGTCGGCATCGCGGGTTGCGTGAACGCACCCTCGTCGTCGGCGTGCACGAACTTGCCATGGATGACGTCGTCGCGACGGCCCATGACATACATGGCCGCCCAATAGCCGGCAGCCAAAAGGATTACGCAGAAAATACCGATCTCTAACATCGCAACACCCAAAATATGCGCGATGATTCAATGCCTTCGCTTTTCCGTCAATGAACCGCCGGTCACACAGGCGGCTTTTGCGGGGTGGTGTGGCCAATCGGTGACTCTTTTTTAACCAACCAGCCCCCTGAAGGGGCTGGTTGTGCCAAATCAGGCCTTGTCCGGCCCGACCCGGACCAGCTGCTTGCCGAAATTGGCGCCCTTCAAGAGCCCGATGAAGGCGGCGGGCGCGCTCTCCAGGCCCTCGGTGACGAACTCCTTGTACTTCACCTTGCCGTCACGGACCCAACCCGACATGTCGCGCAGGAAGTCGCCATGGCGCGAAGCGAAGTCGGAGACGATGAAGCCGCGGAAGGTGAGCCGCTTGGTCAGCGTCGCGCGCATCATCGACGCCGCCCATTTCGGCGGCTTGGCCTCGGTGTCGTTGTAATGCGCGATCAGGCCGCACACCGGCACGCGCGCGAATTGATTGAGCTGCGGGAAGACCGCCTCGAACACCGCGCCGCCGACATTCTCGAAATAGACGTCGATCCCCTTCGGGCAGGCGTCCTTGAGCTTCGCGGCGAGATCAGGATCGCGGTGATCGACGCAGGCATCGAAGCCGAGCTCGTTCACCACGTAGTCGCACTTGTCCTTGCCGCCAGCGATGCCGACCGCGCGTGCTCCCTTGATCTTCGCGATCTGCCCCACGGCCGAGCCGACCGCGCCGGAAGCGCCGGCGACGACGACGGTCTCGCCTTCTTGCGGCTTGCCGATGTCGAGCAGGCCCGTATACGCGGTCATGCCGGGCATGCCGAGCACACCGATCGAGGTCGAGATCGGACCGAGCCTGGGATCGACCTTGATGAGGCCCTTGCCGTTCGAGATCGCGTGCGTCTGCCAGCCCGAACGGATCCTCACGATGTCGCCTGCCGCGAAATCAGGATTGTTGGAGGCCGCGACCTCGCTCACCGCCTCGCCTTCCATCACACCACCGACCGGCACCGGCGCGGCATAGGACGGCCCCTCGCTCATCCGCCCGCGCATATAGGGATCGAGCGACAGCCAGATCGTGCGTAGCAGGACCTCGCCTGCGCCAAGCGTCGGGACGGCAAATTCCTCAAGGCGAAAATCGGATGATTTGGGTTCGCCGACGGGACGTGCGGCGAGAACGATGCGTTTTGCTTGGGACATGATGGCTTCCTCCTGGCTGTCTTTCGACGACGGAAGCGGAGGGAGGTAGCTGCGTCAATACAAAAGCGATGGATTGGATGGTCGCAGGCCATACGCACGTCTCGTGTCCCGGACGCGCTGCAGCGCTCTTGCGCTGCTGCGCAGAGCCGGGACCCATATGGCGACAGGTGACCAAGCGAAGAGATGGGCCCCGGCTCTGCAGCGCACCGCTGAAGAAGCGCTGCGCCGCGTCCGGGGCACGGGCGCGACTGGCGCTTTATGGTCCTTAGAAAATTTTAAGTGCCGGATTAAGGCCGCGATCAGCTATTCCTACTAGTCTAGGCTGCATCGAGGAGATCGTTTCGACTCTGCCGTGTGCGGCACCCTCAGGCTCTTCGCCAGCCGAACGGGGCCGTTGGGCAGGAAGTGGTTCCAAACACGGCAAGCAAAATGATAGTTGGACAGGGAACGGCATTGTTGAGGCAGCAAGTCGGGCAAATGGGGCTCGCAGCCCCGAAGAACACGGCGTGGAAAGTAACGGCCGCCTTAGCTGCCTTGCCGATACTCATCTTTGTGATCGGACCCACGCTCATTGCGTGGCTCACAGGCACGTCCCCTGACCTTCGTGAAACGTCAGGCGGTCTTGCAGGTCTAGTGCTGATCCTCTTGCCGACATGGATCGCACTCTTTCTCAATCACCGCCATGTCCAGTTTATACTCTTGTCAAATTTCCTTTTCGTCTTGATCGGCGTCCTCTGCTCGATCGGCATATGCGTCCTCAGCTGGATCGGGCTTGGCGGCGAAGCGTGGTGGGCATTCCTGGGGTGGCAAGTTGCCCTCATCTGGTCGTTGATCAGCAGCAAGAGACCGGACGCCGCAGCGCTGGATCACTCCGCTCCGCCGATCCCATCACTGACAACGATCAACACATGACCTTGCGTCGGACGTAACTACTAACCCCCGCCCGGATAATTCGGCGCCTCGCGCGTGATGGTCACGTCGTGAACGTGGCTTTCGCGCAGGCCCGCGCCGGTGATGCGCACGAAATTGGCCTTCTCGTGCAGCTCCTTCATGTCCTTTGCGCCGACATAGCCCATTGCAGCACGCAAGCCACCGGCGAGCTGGTGCATGACGTTGCCGACCGGGCCCTTGTAGGGCACCTGGCCCTCGATCCCTTCAGGGACGAGCTTGAGCGCATCCTTGATGTCCTGCTGGAAATAGCGATCGGCCGAGCCGCGCGCCATCGCGCCGACCGAGCCCATGCCGCGATAGGCCTTGTAGGAGCGGCCCTGCCACAAGAACACTTCGCCCGGCGTCTCGTCGGTGCCCGCGAGCAGCGAGCCGACCATCGCGATATCAGCACCGGCAGCGAGCGCCTTGGCGAGATCGCCGGAGAACTTGATGCCGCCATCGGCGATGACGGGGATGTCCGACTTCTTCGCTGCCTCGACCGCATCCATGATCGCGGTGAGCTGGGGCACTCCGACACCGGCGACGATGCGCGTGGTGCAGATCGAGCCCGGGCCGATGCCGACCTTGATGCAGTCCGCGCCGGCATCGATCAGCGCCTGCGCGCCCTCGGATGTCGCGACGTTGCCGGCGACGACCTGCACGGAGTTGGAGAGACGCTTGATGCGGTTGACGGCGTGCAGCACGTGGCGGGAATGGCCGTGCGCGGTGTCGACCACGACGAGGTCGACGCCGGCATCGATCAGCCGTTCGGTGCGCTCGAAGCCGGTGTCGCCGACGGTGGTGGCGGCGGCGACGCGGAGGCGGCCCTGCGCATCCTTGCAGGCGAGCGGATGGGCGACGGCCTTCTCGATGTCCTTGACCGTGATCAGGCCGACGCAGCGATACTGATCGTCGACGACAAGCAGCTTCTCGATGCGATGGTGATGCAGCATCCGCTTGGCTTCATCCTGGCTGACATTCTCGCGCACCGTGACGAGGTTCTCGTGCGTCATCAGCTCGGAGACTTTTTGCCGGCGGTCGGTGGCAAAACGCACGTCGCGGTTGGTGAGGATGCCGACCAGCTTGCCCGGCGTGGACTTGCCGGCACCGGTAACAACGGGAATGCCGGAGATGCCGTGATCGCTCATCAGCTTGAGCGCATCGTCGAGCGAGGCCTCGGGGCTGATGGTGAGCGGGTTCACCACCATACCCGACTCGTAGCGCTTGACCTGCCGCACCTGGGCGGCCTGGCCTTCGGGATCGAAATTGCGGTGGATGACGCCGAGGCCGCCGGCCTGCGCCATGGCGATCGCCATGCGGGCCTCGGTGACGGTGTCCATGGCGGAGGCCATGATCGGAATGTTGAGCGGGATGGCGCGGGTGACGCGGGAGCGGATGTCGACCTCGCCCGGCATGACGTCCGACAGACCCGGCTTCAACAGCACGTCGTCGAACGTAAAGGCTTCGCGGATGCCCTGAAGTTGCACCGTGGCCATCTGCCAACTCCTTCCTGCGGCCGTGCCGCAAATAAGTATGGATGAGCGCCGCCCTCGGCGTACCTTGCGGCATCGCCGGAGAATCGGAGCCCATCGGTGGGGTTGACGCGGGTCGATAGCACGGCCGCGCGACGAATCAAAGCAAATCGGACCGCTGGCCAGCCATGCACGGGCTTTTTAGGTAAATTCGGCGGGGGCAGCCGGGCGGTGGCCCCACCGTCATTCCGGGCCGATGCGCAAGAATTCCGGGCTCGCGCCCAATCCAAGGGCGCGCCCCGAAATGACGAGGGAGCGAGAGGCCCTGCCCGCTTATATCTGGCGCAGTAACGAAGACCGCGCCGGCCTCAATCGATCAACAGATCGACCGGAACACCCAATACGCGCGCAAATTTCTTCTGTAGCTCGGCAGGCCCTTTGCGCCGGCCGTTCTCGATCTCGGACAGATAGTTCTGACTGATACCGGCCGCCACGGCCAATTCGCCTTGGATCATGCCGCGCCATTCGCGGATGACCCGGATTGCATTCTCGCCGTCGGTAAGACGGTCAACAACCGCCTTCGGCAACACCAGCTCGCGTCCTTCCTTCACGGCGCGAGTGGAGTTTCGGACAATGCGGCTCGCGGCAGCATCTTCCTGCGCGTCCGCCGCAAGGGCGACCAGCCGGTCATACTCGTTGCGCGGCAGGATTGCCAGATCATCGCCTCCCGGCGTCCGGATGAACTGGACAGTGCTCTTCGCGGTGCCGGATTTCGCCATGGAGTCCTCTCAGTCATAGATTTCACGGCGGTGCCCAACCGCGTGAATCGTAATCGTGTTGCCTTTCACCGTGAACAGCACCCGCCAGTCGCCGGCGCGAAGCCGCATGCCCGGCACACCTTTCAGCGCCTTGACGTCGCCTGCTCCGGTCTGCGCAAAGGCCTGTAGCTTGAGATCGATCTGGGCACGCGTGGCGGCAGTCAGCTTGCGCCATTGGCGGACCGCAGCGGAGGTGAATTCGATCTCCTTCACGCGGGATATATCGCATAATGCGATAAGTTCGGCAAGCGGATTCATCGCGCATTGCGATGGCCTGCTCACGCAGGATTTAGGTGCTATGCGTTGATGCGCAATGGTCGCGGCCGAGTCGTGGTGATAAGCCGCAAGTCCGCCTCTCCTTCTGATTTCCATTACCAATCCGTCATGGTCGACAAGCAACGCATCATTCCGCTGATCGTGGCCACCGCTCTCTTCATGGAGAACATGGACTCCACGGTGATCGCCACCTCGCTGCCGGCGATCGCGGCCGACATCGGCTCCAGCCCGCTGACGCTGAAGCTCGCGATCACGTCCTACCTCCTGTCGCTCGCGGTGTTCATCCCGGCGAGCGGCTGGACCGCCGATCGATTCGGCGCGCGCATGGTGTTCGCGATCGCCGTCGGCGTGTTCATGGTCGGCTCGGTCGGCTGCGCGCTCTCGACCTCGGTCACCGACTTCGTGATCGCGCGCATCCTCCAGGGCATGGGCGGGGCGATGATGACGCCGGTCGGGCGCCTCGTGCTGCTGCGCTCCGTCGACAAGAGCGCGCTGGTCAACGCGATGGCCTGGGTGACGGTCCCTGCCCTGATCGGTCCCGTCATCGGTCCGCCGCTCGGCGGCTTCATCACCACCTACGCGTCGTGGCACTGGATCTTCCTGATCAACATTCCGATCGGGCTGCTCGGCATCTTCATGGCGCTGAAGTTCATCGATCCCATCAAGAGCGAGAACCGCGAGCCGTTCGATCTCTACGGCATGGTGCTGGCAGGCATCGGGCTTGCCGGCATCGCATTCGGTCTCTCCGTGGCCGGGCTCAACCTGCTGCCCTGGAGCATCGTTGCGGCCCTGATCGCGGGCGGCGCGATCTCGATGACGCTCTACGTCATCCATGCCCGGCGGACGGGATCGCCGGTGCTGGACTTTTCGCTTCTGAACCTCCCGACGCTGCGCGCGGCCGTGCTCGGCGGTTTCCTGTTCCGGCTCGGCATCGGCGCCTTGCCCTTCCTGCTGCCGCTGTTGATGCAGATCGGCTTCGGGTTGTCGCCATTCCATTCCGGCCTCGTCACCTTCGGCTCCTCGCTCGGCGCGATGGGCATGAAGACGCTGGCCGCGCGGATCATCCGCACCTTCGGCTTCCGCAACCTGATGACAGTGAACGCCATCATCAGCGCATTTTTTCTCGGCGTCTGCGCGCTGTTCACGGTGACGACGCCGCTGCTGATCATCCTGGTGATTCTGGTGGTCGGCGGCTTCTTCCGCTCGCTCGAGTTCACCGCCATCAACACGGTGGCCTATGCCGACGTCGAGAGTGCGCAGATGAGCCGCGCCACGACGCTGGTCAGCGTCAACCAGCAGCTCGCGATCTCCGCCGGCGTCGCGGTCGGTGCCGCCTCGGTCGAGACCACGATGTGGCTCAGCCATGTCAGCGAGCTCAACGCCACCATGTTCTCGCCGGCCTTCGTCGTGGTGGCGCTGACCTCGGCGGCGTCGAGCTGGTTCTTCTGGCAGATGCCCGCCGACGCCGGCCACGAGATCTCCGGGCGCAAGGCGGTGGAGATCGCAAGCCGCAAGGGCGCAGCCAAGAGCGCGGCAACCGCCGCCGTCAAGGTGGCGACGGAAGACACGCAGGACATGCGGGATCAGCGGCTGGGGTAGTTGCTGATCTCGTCATTGCGAGCGAAGCGAAGCAATCCAGAATCTTTCCGCGGATCAAGTCTGGATTGCTTCGTCGCAAGGGCTCCTCGCAATGACGGAGTCTGCGGCTACGCCTTCGCCTCGCCGCGAAAGCCCGTCGCGAGTACGTAGCGTTCGGACGAATCCTGCCGGCTCGCGGCCGGCTTGACGTGACGCACTGTGGCAAAATCGCGCTTGAGCTGGGCGAGCAGATCGGCGTCGGCGCCGCTCTGGAACGTTTTTGCCAGAAACGAGCCGCCGGGCTTGAGCACGTCACAGGCAAACGCCGCCGCCGTCTCGATCAGGCCGACGATGCGGAGCTGGTCGGTCTTGCGGTGACCGGTGGTGTTGGCGGCCATGTCGGACATCACGACGTCGGCGCCGCCGCCGAGCATGGCGTTGAGCTTCGCCGGCGCGTCGTTGTCCATGAAGTCGAGCTGGGCGAAGTCGACGCCGGCAATCTCGGGCATGTCCAGCAGATCGATCGCGACGACCTTGCCCTTGCCGTCGATCGAGCCGACGCGCTTGGCGGCGATCTGGCTCCAGCCACCGGGGGCCGCGCCGAGATCGACCACGGCCATGCCTGATTTCAGCAGGCGATATTTGTCGTCGATCTCGAGCAGCTTGAACGCAGCGCGCGAGCGATAGCCCAAAGCCTTGGCCTTGACGACATAGGGATCGTTGAGCTGCCGCTCCAGCCAGAGTTTTGATGACAATTTGCGCTTGCCGCCGGTCTTGACCTGGACGTGCAAGCGGCCGGTGGTGTCCTTAGCCATCTCACCAGCTCCCGAGCGCGCCGTCCTCGCGCATCATCTCGACCAGCATGCCCTCGCGGAGGCCACGGTCGGCGACGCGCAGGCGCGGCAGCGGGAAAGCGCGGCGGATCGCATCGAGGATGGCGCAGCCGGCCAGCACCAGATCGGCGCGCTCGAAGCTGATGCAGCTGTTGTTCGCGCGCTCCTGGTAGGTCATGCCGAGCAGCTTGCTGATGGTCGCGGTGATATCGGTGTCCTTCATCCAGATGCTGTCAATGCGGCGGCGGTCGTAGCGCGCGAGATTGAGATGGATACCGGCGAGCGTGGTCACGGTGCCCGACGTGCCGAGCAGATGCATGTCGGCGAGATCGCGGCCATGCGCTTGCGCGAACGGCGCGACATGGTTGGCGACCTCCTGCTCCATCGCGGCGTAGATCTCCGGCGTCACGTCGCGGCCGCCAAACTGCTCGGCCAGCGTCACCACGCCCAGCGGGATCGACATCCAGGCCTTGATGCGCGGCTCCGGATTTTGCGGGTCGCGCTCGATCCACACCAGCTCGGTGGAACCGCCGCCGATATCGAACAGGATGGCGCCGCGCCCACTCGGATCAACCAGCGGCGAGCAGCCGAGCATGGCGAGTGAGGCTTCCGTCTCGCGGTCGATCACCTCGAGGTCGATGCCGGTCTCGGCCGCGACGCGGCTGCGAAAGCCCTCCGCATTCGAGGCCGCGCGGCAGGCTTCGGTGGCGATCAGCCGCAGCCGCTTGGCTTTGCGCAGGTTGATCTTGTCCCGGCAAATGCTGAGCGCGGCGATGGCGCGATCGATCGCGGCCTCGCTGATCGAGCCGGTCGCCGAGACGCCCTCGCCGAGCCGGATGATGCGCGAGAAGGAATCGACCACGCGAAAGCCGTCGTGGGTCGGACAGGCGATCAGGAGCCTGCAATTGTTGGTGCCGAGGTCCAGCGCCGCGTAGACGCCGGTTCCCGGCGCTTGCGCGGCGACGGCCGGTTCGGGGGCCAACGCCACCGCCGCCATCGACCCCTCGAGCTCACCGTGCGGCCCATGGCCGTCGCGGAGCCGCGTGTGGTCATTCATACAAACTGTCTTTCCGCGGCCGGTTGGGCCGATCTGGAATTGCTTTTTCGCCTGAAACATTAGCAGCGCGGCAGGCCTGCGCAACAACGCATCACATGGGACCATGTCCATTCGTGCGTTGTCGTGAACGGGTCGGTGGGTTATTTCAATGGGGTCCGGTCCCAAAAGGCGCCCAAAAACGCGCAATTGCCGGCTTTTCAGGTCATTCCCATGCAAGAACACACCAAATCCTCGACGCTCGAAAACGCTATTGCACTGCAGAAATACGGCGTCGGGCAGCCGGTCCGCCGCAAGGAGGACGACACGCTGGTGCGCGGCAAGGGCCGCTACACCGACGATTTCAACCTGCCCGGCCAGGCCCATTGCGTGGTCGTCCGCTCGACCCATGCCCATGGCGCCATCCGCGGCATCGGCACCGAGGCCGCCAAGGCCATGCCGGGCGTGCTGGGGGTGTGGACCGGCAAGGACCTCGACGCAGCCGGCTATGGCCCCTTTACCTGCGGCCTGCCGCTGAAGAGCCGTGACGGCTCGCCCCTGCTCCAGACCAACCGCCAGCCGCTGGCGACCGACAAGGTCCGCTTCGTCGGAGACCCCGTCGCCTTCGTGGTGGCCGATACGCTGGCCCAGGCGCGCGACGCGGCCGAGGCGGTCGAGCTCGATATCGAGCCGCTGCCGGCCGTGACCGATCCCGAGGAGGCCACCAAGCCCGGCGCGCCGCAACTCTACGACCACATCCCGAACAACGTCGCGCTCGACTACCATTATGGCGACATGGAGAAGGTGAACGCCGCTTTCGCCAGCGCCGCCCATGTCACCAAAGTCGACATCGAGAACACCCGCGTCGCCGTGGTCTCGATGGAGCCGCGCGTCGGGCTTGCCTCCTACGACAGGAAGACCGAGCGCTACACCATCCAGATGCCGACGCAGGGCGTCGCGGGCAACCGCGCCAACCTCGCCAAGAACCTGAAGGTGCCGAACGAGAAGGTGCGCATCCTCACCGCCAATGTCGGCGGCTCCTTCGGCATGAAGAACGTCAACTATCCCGAATACATGTGCATCCTGTACGCGGCGAAGGCGCTGGGACGTCCGGTGAAGTGGCTCGACGAGCGCTCCACCAGCTTTCTCTCCGACAGCCATGGCCGCGCGCAAAAGATCCATGCCGAGCTCGCGCTCGACGCCGAGGGGCACTTCCTCGCGGCGAAGCTCTCGGGCTACGGCAATCTCGGCGCCTACATCACCGGGGTTTCACCGAGCCCGCTCTCGCTCAATACCGGCAAGAATTTTTCCAGCGTCTACCGCACGCCGCTGATGAGCATCGACATCAAGACGGTATTGACCAACACCACGCTGATGGGCGCCTATCGCGGCGCCGGCCGGCCCGAGGCCAACTATTACATGGAGCGGCTGATCGACCGCGCCGCCGACGAGATGGGCATCAACCGGCTGACGCTGCGCAAGCGCAACTTCATCAAGCAGAGCCAGATGCCGTTTCCGGCCTCCTCCGGCGTCACCTATGACAGCGGCGACTTCCAGGCGGTCTTCACCAAGGCGCTCGAAATCTCCGACCACGAGAATTTCGCCAGGCGCAAGAAGGAGAGCAAGAAATCCGGCAAGCTGCGCGGCATCGCCGTCGGCTCCTATCTCGAGGTGACGGCGCCGCCGAGCCCCGAGCTCGGCAAGATCGTGTTCGATCCCGATGGCAGCGTGCAGCTCATCACCGGCACACTCGACTACGGCCAGGGCCACGCCACGCCGTTTGCGCAGGTGCTGAGCGCGCAGCTCGGCGTTCCCTTCGAGAGCGTGAAGCTCGTGCAGGGCGACAGCGACATCGTGCACGCCGGCAGCGGCACCGGCGGCTCGCGCTCGATCACCGCGACCGGACAAGCCATCGTGGAGTCCTCGCGCCTCGTGATCGAAAAGGGCAAGCGCGCCGCCGCGCACATGCTGGAAGCGTCGGAGGCCGACATCGAGTTCGCCGACGGTGCTTTCACCATCGCCGGAACCGACCGCAGCATCGACATCATGGAGCTCGCCAAGAAGCTGCATGACGCCAAGGTGCCGGACGGCGTGCCTGACTCACTCGACGTCGATCACACCAGCGAGCCAGTGCCCTCGGCCTTCCCGAACGGCTGCCATGTCGCCGAGGTCGAGGTCGATCCTGACACCGGCGTGGTGCAGATCGTGCGCTACAGCGCGGTGAACGATTTCGGCACGGTGATCAATCCGATGCTGGTCGCGGGCCAGCTCCATGGCGGCGTCGTCCAGGGCATCGGCCAGGCGCTGATGGAGCACGTCCGCTATGACGAGAGCGGCCAGCCCATCACCGGCTCGCTGATGGACTATGCGCTGCCCCGTGCCGAGGATGTGCCGTACATGGAGGTCGGCGATCACCCGGTGCCGGCCACGAGCAATCCGCTCGGCACCAAGGGCTGCGGCGAAGCCGGCTGCGCTGGCAGCCTGTCGACGGTGGTGAACGCGGTGCTCGATGCGCTCTCCGACTACGGCATCAAGCACATCGACATGCCGCTGACGCCGGAACGGGTGTGGCGGGCGATCCAGGACGCGAAGGGCAAGGCGTAACAGGCACTTCTGCCTCAACAACAATGCTGTCATCGCCCCGCCTTGATCGGGCGATCCAGGGCGCCGAGGCAGTCGTGATTCACGGATCGGCCGCAGCCTACTGGATTCCCCGCCTTCGCGGGGAATGACAGAGAATGTGAGGATGCGCTGTGCCCCTTCCCTACGCCGCCGCCTGCTCCCGCGGCTGGTAGATCGCGATGTGCTGGCAGTGCGCCAACGGCGTCGTGCCATTGGCGACGACCAGCGCGTCGAGCTCGACGAAGCGGTGGCCCTTCTTCTCGTAGTTCGCGGTCACCTTCGCCCGCGCAACGATCTCATCGCCGGCGCGTGCAGCCGACAAGATCTGCATGTGGCTGCCGACATGGATCCACGGGCCGAGGATCGTATTGTCCACCAGTACGCGGTTCATGACGCGCTGGATCAGGCCGGGATGGCCGAGCCCCTCGCGCGCGAAAATCGGATCGCTCTCCCTGACATCGGCGAGGTAGTCGCTCGCTGCCTGCCCGGCCCAGCGGCGCGGCGTCGTGCCGAGCCATTTGCCGACCTCGAAGATTCCTGGGCTGACCGGCTTGCGCTCGACCACCGCGGGCACTTCGACATAGTCTCCCAACGACACAGTCGGCGCCGCCGCCGGCAGCGACGCCGTTCCGGTGGCGCAAAGCTCGGTGCGGCTGAAGACCTCGATCGTGAGCAGGCCGTTGTGCTCGGTCGCATCGATATCGGCAGTCTCGCCGTCATAGACCGGCTTGATGAAGCGCGCCTCGACCAGCCCGCGCGCGAGGAAATCGCGGCCCCAGCGCGCCACCGGCACATGCATCATGTACGCGAAGACATCGACGCCCGGAACCAGGCCACCGGAAAAGCCGAAGCGGCGCGCCACCGTATCGTCATGCATCTTGTTTTCGGATTGCTTGGCGGTGTTGTAGGCCTCGACGCGGTAGGTTTCGAGCCGGTTCGGCATGGCGGGCTTTTCCCTATGTTTTTGTTCTTTCAGAGCCGATCGTAGGCCTCACGGAACCGGGGTCAATCCCCTCGCCTTTGCGGCGCGAATGGGGTACCACGCGGCGAATGACTGACACCCCCACCCGCATCTATGTCGACGCCGACGCCTGCCCGGTGAAGGACGAAATCTACCGCGTCGCGCTCCGCCACGGCGTGCCCGTGAGCGTGGTCGCCGGCAACTTTATCCGTGTGCCGAACGATCCCCTCATCGAGCGTATCGCCGCCGGCGCGGGCATGGACGCGGCCGACGACTGGATCGCCGAGAAGGCCAAGCCCGGCGACGTCGTCATCACCTCCGACATTCCGCTGGCGAGCCGCTGCGTGAAGGCGGGCGCCGACGTGATCGCGCCGAACGGCAAACCGTTCACGGAGGAATCGATCGGGATGACGCTGGCGGTGCGCAATCTCATGACGGATCTGCGCTCAGCCGGCGAAGTGACCGGCGGCCCGCGCTCGTTCGCGCCGCGCGACCGCTCAACATTCCTCTCGGCGCTGGACCAGACGCTGCGCCGGATCCAGCGCCGGCGCGCCGACCAGGCCGCAATGAGCCAGAATTCGAGTCAAGGCTGACCATGGCGCCGCCGCTGATCCAACTCAAGGACATCAAGCTGACATTCGGCGGCACGCCGCTTTTGAGCGGCGTCGAGCTCAATGTCGCGCCATCCGAGCGCGTCTGCCTGATCGGCCGCAACGGCTCCGGCAAGTCGACGCTGCTAAAGATCGCCGCCGGCTTGGTTGAGCCCGACGGCGGCACACGCTTCGTGCAGCCCGGCGCGACGGTTCGCTATTTGCAGCAGGAGCCTGATTTCGGCGACCACAAGACCACGCTCGCTTATGTCGAGGCGGGCCTCGCGCCCGGTGACGATCCATACCAGGCGCGCTACCTGGTCGAACAACTCGGATTGACCGGCAACGAGAGCCCGGCCAACGTCTCCGGTGGCGAGGCCCGCCGCGCGGCGCTCGCGCGGGTGCTGGCGCCCTCGCCCGACATATTGCTGCTGGACGAGCCGACCAACCATCTCGATCTCGCCACCATCGAATGGCTGGAAAAGGAGCTCGACAGCCGCCGCAGCGCACTGGTGATCATCAGCCACGACCGCCGCTTCCTCAGCAATCTCTCGCGCGCGACGGCATGGCTCGACCGCGGCAGGATCAAGCAGATCGACCGCGGCTTCGCCTCGTTCGAGAGCTGGCGCGACGAGGTGCTGGCGGAAGAAGAGCGCGACCAGCACAAGCTCGACCGCAAGATCGTCGACGAGGAGCACTGGCTGCGCCACGGCGTCTCCGGGCGGCGCAAGCGCAACGTCAAGCGGCTCGGTAATCTGCATGCGCTGCGCGACCAGCGCCGCAACTATCGCGGCACCGCCGGCACCGCCAGTCTCGCCGCGTCGGAGGCGGAGCAATCCGGCAAGCTCGTGATCGAGGCCAAGGGCATCACCAAGGCCTTTGGCAACCGTATCATCGTCGACAATTTCTCCACCCGCATCCAGCGCGGCGACCGGCTCGGCATCATCGGTCCCAACGGCGCCGGCAAGACCACGCTGGTCAATCTCCTCACCGGCGGCGCACAGCCTGATTCCGGCACCGTGCGGCTTGGCGCCAATCTGGAAACGGCCACGCTCGACCAGCACCGCGAAAGCCTCGATCCCAAGTCGACACTGGCCGAGGCGCTGACCGGTGGCCGTGGCGACCAGATCATGGTCGGCGGCAAGCCGAAGCATGTGGTCGGCTACATGAAGGATTTCCTGTTCGCCCAGGAACAGCGCGGCACGCCGGTGGAGGTGCTCTCGGGCGGCGAGCGCGGCCGGCTGATGCTGGCGCGCGCGCTGGCGAAGCCGTCGAACCTGCTGGTGCTGGACGAGCCGACCAACGATCTCGATCTCGAAACGCTCGACGTGCTCGAAGACATGCTCGGCGACTACGATGGCACCGTGATCCTGATCAGCCATGACCGCGATTTCCTTGACCGCGTCGTAACCTCGGTGATCGCGCCCGAGGGCAACGGCAAGTGGACCGAATATGCCGGCGGCTATAGCGACATGCTCACGCAACGCGGCGCCGACCTGAAGCGCGAGACTGCGAAGCCGCAAGCGCCCGCGGAGAAGAAGGAAGAGCGGGCCGCGGCTCCCGCCGCCGTGTCAAAACGGCGGTTGAGCTTCAACGAGAAGCATGCGCTGGAAACGCTGCCGAAGAAGATGGAAAAATTGCAGGCCGATATCGCCAAGCTGCAACGCCTGCTCGACGATCCCAACCTCTATGTCAAGGATCGCAAAACATTCGACGACACCTCCGCCGCGATCGCCAAGGCGCACGACGAATTGTCCGCCTCCGAAGAGCGCTGGCTTGAACTTGAAATGCTCCGCGAAGAAATCGAACAGGCATAACCCATGACAACTGCTCTTGCCGCAAAACTCGCCCGTGAATACGGTACGCCCTGCGCCGTCATCGACATGGACAAGGTCGAGCGCAACATCGCGCGGATCCAGAAGGCCTGCGACGACGCCGGCATCGCCAACCGTCCCCACATCAAGACGCACAAGAATCCGACCATTGCGAAGATGCAGGTCGCGGCCGGCGCCAAAGGCATCACCTGCCAGAAGATCGGCGAGGCCGAGATCATGGCCAATGCCGGCATCGACGACATCCTGATCAGCTACAATCTGCTGGGCGAGGAAAAGATGGCGCGCCTCGGCGCGCTGAATGCCAAAACCAACATGACGGTCGCCGCCGACAATTCGACCGTCGTTGCCGGCCTCCCCAAAGCTGCAGCAGCCTCGGGCCGTCCGCTCTCGGTCGTCGTCGAATGCGACACGGGCCGCAAGCGCGCGGGCGTCGAGACGCCGGCGGAGGCGATTGCGCTCGCGCGCGAGATCGCGGCGTCCAGGGGACTGGAGTTTGCCGGCTTCATGCTCTACCCGACCGAGACCGGCTGGGGCGATGCGCAGAAATTCTTCGACGAGGCGCTGGCCGGCGTGCGCGCGCACGGGCTCGATGCCAAGATCGTCTCGACCGGCGGCACGCCGAACCTCAAGAACATCGGCAAGCTCAAAGGCGGCACCGAGCACCGCTTCGGCACCTACATTTACAACGACCGCATGCAGGTCGCAGCCGGCTCCGCCACCTGGGACGATTGCGCCCTGCACGTCTATTCGACGGTGGTGAGCCGCGCCGCACCCGAGCGCGGCATCCTCGACGCCGGCTCGAAGACGCTGACGACGGACACCGGCGGCCTCGACGGCCACGGCCTGATCCTGGAGCACCCCGAAGCCAAGATCGCGCGCTTCGCCGAGGAGCACGGCTTCCTCGACCTCTCCCGCAGCAACACACGACCGAACGTCGGCGACGTCGTCCGCATCGTGCCAAACCACGTCTGCGTCGTCGTCAACATGATGGACGAGATCGTGATGGTCCGCGGCGAGGAGATCATCGGCACGCTGCCGGTGGCGGCGCGTGGGAAGCTGCGCTAGGCGTGAATTAGAGCTTGTAGCTCCCGATCCAGGCCGTCGCGGAACAGCTTGATTGGGCCGGTCAGACGGCCGGCCGGTGGGCGATGCACCAGCCATGCACGCACGGCGGGATTGAAGTCGCGCGCAGCGACCGGCTTGAGCTTGTCTCGAAACGCGCTGCGCTTCAGCGCAATCGGTGTGACCAGCCCGACGCCCAGACCGCGTGACACCAGCGACAGCCGAAGCTCGCTGTCCAGCGCCTCCACGGCGACGGTGAACGGCAAATGCTCGGCGTCGAAGCGACGCTTGAGCGTGTCGCGAAATCCGCAGCCGTCCTGGTTGATCACCCATGAGAGCTGCGACAGACGCTCGAGGTCGACGGTGCGCGGGATCTTCATCTCGCGCGCGACGACGAACACCACCGGCTGCGACCCGAGATCGTCGGCGACGAGATCGGCGGGCGGAACTGCCCCGTCGGGCAGGCAGATCGCAGCGGCATCGAGTTCATTGCGGCTGACCCTCTCGACCTGGTTGGGCGACCAGCCCGAGACGACCCGCACGCTCAGCGCCGGAAATTCGGCACGCACCGCATCGAGCGGCGCGCTGAGTCCGGCCTCGGAGAGAAATGGCGTGAGGCCGAGCCTGAACTCGCCGCGTACTACGCCATCATCAGCGACGCCGGCCTTGAGATCATCCAGCATCCTCAGCAGGCGCCGGCCCTGCTCATAGGCCTCATGACCTGCGGCCGTGGGCTTCAGCGGTTTCGACAGGCGGTCCAACAACTGCGCGCCCAGCATCTCCTCGAGATTCTGGATGCGCCGGGTCACGCCAGGCTGGGTGAGATTGAGGCGCATCGAGGCCGCAACGATCGATCCGGTCTCGACCACAGCAACGAACGCGACGAGGTCATGGGTGTTCATAACGAACTCGCATATTCTTTATAGGCTTAATTGAATTGTAGCATATTGCCAGCCCGCCTTAAAGAGGGACCCGCATCCAGCCCGCGAGGCCCCATGACCCTCTCCGAAACCACCAAGCTCGCATCCCGAAAGCAACTCGCCGAGCGACCGCTGATCTGGCTCGGCGCCATCACCACCGGCGTGGTCGTCACCAATTTGTTCGCGCCGCAGATTCTCGTTGGACTGATCGGCCGATCCCTGTCCATGACCACCTCGCAGGCTGGCCTCGTCAGCACGCTGACACTGCTCGGCTATGCGCTCGGATTGCTGTTGCTGGTACCGCTGGTCGATCTGATCGAGAACCGGCTGCTGATCCTGCGCACGCTCGGCTGCGCGATCCTCGCCGCGCTGGCAACCGCACTCGCGCCAACGCCCTCGCTGCTCCTGACCGCCACCTTCGTCCTCGGCGCGTCCTGCGCCGCGATCCAGATGATGGTTCCACTCGTGGCCTCGATGGTGGCGCCAGAGCGTCGCGGCCAGGCCATCGGTGAAGTCATGAGCGGATTGATGATCGGCATCCTGTTGTCCCGACCTGCCGCGAGCCTGATCGCCGATCTCTGGAGTTGGCGCGCCTATTATCTCGCCTCAGCGATCCTGATGACGTTCCTCGCCGGTGCGCTCGGCCGTTATCTGCCGACGCTGCAACCGGCGGCCCGCGTCGGCTACGGCGAACTGCTGCGCTCGTTCCCAAAATTGCTGCGGGAAGAGCCGGTACTGCGCGTGCGGGCCTGGACCGCATCGCTGGTCATGGCATCTTTCACCGCATTCTGGTCCGCGGTCGCGCTGCGCCTGCCGGAAGCACCGTTTGCGCTCGACGCCAAGGGCATAGCTGCTTTCGCGCTGATCGGCGCCGCGGCGACGCCGCTTGCAGGCCGCTGGGGCGACAAGGGCTGGGCACGTCCGCTGTTCTTCGCCGCACATCTGGGCATCATCGGCTCGCTCGCGCTCTGCGCCTGGGCCGGTACGATGGAATCGCGCGTGGCGGCTCTGCTGGTGCTGAGCCTCGGGACGATCCTGCTCGACATTGGCATCACCGCCGACCAGACGCTCGGCCGCCGCGCCATCAATCTGCTGCGGCCCGAGGCGCGCGGCCGCATCAACGGCCTGTTCGTTGCGCTGTTCTTCATCGGCGGCGGTATCGGCTCAGCGGCGGCCTCGCTGGCCTGGAGTTTTGGCGGCTGGGCCGCGGTCTGTGTGGTGGCGGCGAGCTTTGGTGTGCTCGGTTTCCTCACGGATGTCGTGACAAGGACGGGGACGTCATGAACAGGAGGACGCAAGCCACTCCAACACGCCCCTGCCCGCCGCCGCACCGGTCGCAAACGACGCCTGCAGTAGATAGCCGCCGGTCGGCGCTTCCCAATCCAGCATCTCGCCGGCGGCGAACACGCCGGGCAGTTTGCTCAGCATGAAATGCTCGTCGAGCTGATCGAAGGCAATCCCACCCGCGGACGAGATGGCGCGATCGATCGTGGCAACACCGGTGAGCTGAACCGGGATCGCGTTCACCAGATGCGCGAGCTCCGCAGGCGCAAGCGCCGCCAGCGACCGGCCAGACGCAATGGCCGCTTCTTGCATCAACCCGATGCCGACCGGCGACAATTGTGCCGCCTTGCGCAAAAAGTTCGCCAGCGATTGCTTGCCGCGCGTGCCCGACAGCCGCCTGGTCAGCGCGTCGGCGTCGAGATCGGGCCGCAAGGCGATCGTCAACGTCGCCCGTCCGATCCCCAGCACCGCCTCGCGCAGCTCTGCCGACAGCGCGTAGATCGCGCCGCCCTCGATACCGCTGCGGGTGATCATGGCTTCGCCGCGCACCGTGTGCGCACCGACCGTCAGCGCCACGCCCTTGAGCGGCTGGCCTTCGAACCGATCCCGAAACACGTCGGACCATGCGACCGTGAAACCGGAATTGGCCGGCCTGAGCTTCGAAACGGCAACGCCCCTGGCGGCGAGACAATCGACCCAAGCGCCATCCGAGCCCAGCCGCGGCCAGCTCGCGCCGCCGAGCGCGAGCACGGTTGCTCTCCGGGCGATGGCACGCGCGCCATCGGGCGTTTGAAATTGGAGCCGGCCCGCCTCGTCCCAGCCGGTCCAGCGATGCCGAAACGCGAATTGCACGCCGGCCGCATCCAGCCGCCGCAGCCAGGCGCGCAGCAAGGGCGAGGCCTTGAACGTTCTGGGAAACACCCGTCCGCTGCTGCCGACGAAGGTCGGCTGCCCAAGTGCCGCGCTCCAGTCGCGCAGCGCATCCGGCGGAAACGCCTCGATCGCCGCGCGCAGATCCGGCATTGCTTCCCGGTAGCGCGCAAGAAAATCCGCCAACGGCTCGCTGTGCGTGAGATTGAGACCGCCACGGCCGGCCATCAGGAATTTGCGGCCTGCGGACGGCATGGCGTCATAGACGGTGACGCGGGCGCCACCCGACACGAGCGCCTCCGCCGCCATCAGCCCGGCGGGACCGGCACCGATGACGGCGACGTCAGTCAGAGCTTGATCCCCGCCCGCGCAGCGGCCTGCGCCACATACTTCTGGGTCTGCTCGAACGCACCCGTCAGCGCTTTTGCCTTCGACATGTCGCTGATCTCGGCGAAATGCGCAGCGATCGCGTCGGGGGTCCAGTCGGACTCCGGCAGATTGATGCCTTCGCTCTCCACAATCTTGATCACGGCGAAGGAGCCGGCACCGGCGCCCATGATGGTACGGGTCGGCGCGTCCTCGCTCAGCATGTACTCGACGGCGGGCGTGATCGCGTTCGGCTTCATGAGCTGCAGCGCCTGCGGCGGCAGCAGCTCTTCCGTCATGCGGGTGGCCGCGGTCGGCGAGATGATGTTGACGCGGATGTTGGTCTTGCGGCCCTCTTCCGCCAGCACGTTCATCAAGCCGACCATGCCGGACTTGGCCGCGCCGTAATTGGCCTGGCCGAAATTGCCATAGAGGCCGGAGGACGAGGTCGTCAGCACGATGCGGCCGTAATTGCGGTCGCGCATGCCGGCCCAGACCGCTTTGCAGCAATAGAAGGTGCCGACGAGATGCACGTCGAGCACCTTCTGGAAATCGGTCGCTTCCATCTTGCCGAACGACTTGTCGCGCAGGATGCCGGCATTGGCGCACATGATGTCGACGCTGCCCCACTCCTTGGTGGCGCGCTCGACCATGGCGGTGACCTGCTCGAAATTCGAGACGTCGGCGCCGTCGGCCATCGCGGTGCCGCCGGCCTTGCGGATCTCCTCGACGACGGTCTCGGCCGGCGAGAGGGAGCCGCCGCTGCCGTCACGCGCGCCGCCGAAATCATTGACGACGACTTTCGCGCCGCGGCTCGCCAGGCCCAGCGCATGCGCCTTGCCGAGACCATTGCCCGCGCCGGTGACGATGGCGACGCGTCCGTCGAACCTGATTGCCATGGGTGTGCTTCCTGGATGTGAGGCGTCATGACCGGGTCCTCACCCGGCCATCTATCAAAATCGAGAGGGTTTTGAGCAGCGATGGAAGGCCGGGTCAAGCCCGGCCACGTCCGGCTGACTTACGCGAAATAGATCAAGCCTAGCCAATCGGCGACCAGCGCGGGCTTGTCCTCGCCTTCGATCTCCACCGTCACGCTGGTACGGGACTGCAACTCGTTGGGCTTGCGCAGCTTGGCTTCCGCCAGCACGAAACGGCCGCGGACGCGCTTGCCCGAGCGGACCGGCGAGATGAAGCGCAGCTTGTCGAAGCCGTAATTGACGCCCATCGTGGTACCCGCAATCGCCGGCATCACCTCGTAGGACATCACCGACATCATAGACATCGTCAGGAAGCCGTGCGCGATGGTGGTGCCGAAGGCGGTTTCCTTCTTGGCACGCTCGGGGTCGACATGGATGAACTGGCGATCCTCGGTCACCTCGGCATAGCTATCGATGCGGGGCTGATCGATCAGGTGCCAGGACGACACGCCGATCTCCTTGCCAACCAGGGCCTGATAGGCTTCCAGCGTGATCGGCGGCTTCTTCCAGATTTCGTTCATGTCGCGTCAGGTCTCACTTCTTGTTTTCGGCAACTCCGGAAAATCCTCCTCGCGGAATTCCCGGCCGCGCAGCGGATCGTTGCGATCATCGTCGCGTTCGAGCCGTCGTAGCTGCACGCGGCGGATTTTGCCAGAGATCGTCTTCGGCAGTTCGGTGACGATTTCGAGGCGGCGGATGCGCTTGAATGGCGCAAGCCGCGTGTGCAGGTGCCTGAAGATGGAGAGTGCTGTCTCCGGCGTTCGCTCGGCGCCCGAGGTCAGCAGCACGAAGGCCTTGGGGATCGCGAGCCGGATCGGATCGGGGCTCGGCACCACCGCGGCTTCGGCAACCAGCTCGTGCTCGAGCAGCACGCTCTCCAGCTCGAACGGACTAATGCGATAGTCGGAGGATTTGAACACGTCGTCGGAGCGGCCGACGAAGGTGAGGTAACCATCCTCGTCTTCGAACACGACGTCGCCGCTGCGATAGAGCTCGCCTTCGGCGCCCGAGAGCTCGCCGTCATCGCCCTGATAGCCCTGCATCAGGCCAGCCGGACGGTCAGTGCCGAGCAGCAACGCCACCTCGCCTTCCCTGGCCGGATGGCCGTCGGCATCGCTCACCTGCACGCGAAAGCCCGGCAGCGGCCGGCCCATCGAGCCGACCTTGATCTTCTGCCCCGGCGAGTTGCCGGCGAGTGCGGTCGTTTCAGTCTGGCCGTAGCCGTCGCGGATGGTGAGGCTCCAGGCGGCCTGGACCCGGTCGATCACCTCAGGGTTGAGCGGCTCCCCGGCGCCGCAGACTTCGCGCAAGCTCACCTTGAACGACGCCAGGTTCTCCTGGATGAACAGCCGCCACACCGTCGGCGGCGCGCACAGCGTGGTGACGCCGCAACGACCAATGGTGGCGAGCAGACCTTTGGCATCGAAGCGCGGCTGGTTGACCACGAACACGGTCGCACCCGCATTCCACGGCGCGAAGAAGCAACTCCAGGCGTGCTTGGCCCAGCCGGGCGAGGAGATGTTGAGATGGATATCGCCGGGCTTCAGCCCGATCCAGTACATGGTCGAGAGATGCCCGACGGGATAGCTGCGCTGACTGTGCCGCACCAGCTTTGGTTTTGCCGTCGTGCCCGAGGTGAAATAGAGCAGCATCGGGTCGTTGGCCTTGGTCGGACCGTCAGCGGCAAAACTTTCCGGCGCTTTCGTTGCCTCATCATAGGCGAGCCAGCCGTCGGAGGCCGCGCCGACCACGATGCGCACGATGTTCTCGGCGTCGAGGCTTGTGAATTTCGCGACCTGGTCTTCGGCCGCCACCACCGCCTTGGCCTTGCCGCGATCGAGCCGGTCGCGCAGCTCATCCGCGGTAAGCAACGTGGTCGCGGGAATCACGACGACGCCGAGCTTCATCGCGGCGAGCATCGTCTCCCAGAGCGGGACTACATTGCCGAGGAGAAGCAGAAGATGATCGCCACGCTTCAGGCCCTGCGCGCGGAGAAAGTTGGCGACCTGATTGGAGCGCTTCGAGAGCGCCGCGAAAGACAGTTTGGTCTGCTTGTCCTGCGCGGCATCGACGATCCAGAGCGCGGGTCTGTCCTTGGCTTCCGCATCTTTCGCCAGCTCGTCGAACCAGTCGAGCGCCCAGTTGAAAGCAACCGGATCGGGCCAGCGGAAATCCCTGACTGCTGTCTCGTAATCCGTGCGGTTGTGCAGCAGAAACGCGCGCGCTTCCTGAAACGTCGTCATTAAGCTTTCCCGGTCAGCCCCCTAACGTGCTTGATAATTCCGGAAAAATCCACCCCGCCCTGACCCGCCCTGTCGAAGGCCTGGTAAATCTCCTGCGCGTGCTGGCCGAGCGGCGTTGCTGCGCCGGCGGCCTTCGCAGCGTCCTGCGCCAGGGTCAGATCCTTCACCATCAGCGCCGAGGCAAAGCCCGGCTTGTAATCATTGTTGGCGGGCGAGGTCGGCACCGGGCCCGGCACCGGGCAATAGGTCGTGAGCGACCAGCACTGACCCGACGAGGTCGAGGCGACGTCGAACAGCGCCTGATGCGAGAGCCCGAGCTTCTCAGCCAACACAAACGCCTCGCTGACCGCGATCATGGAAATGCCGAGGATCATGTTGTTGCAGATCTTCGCCGCCTGGCCGGCGCCGCTGCCGCCGCAATGCACAATCTTCTTGCCCATATTTTCCAGCACCGGCTTGGCCGCAGCGAACGCGCCCTCCTCGCCACCGCACATGAAGGTGAGCGTCGCGCCCTTGGCCCCGCCGGTGCCGCCGGAGACCGGCGCATCGACCGAGAGCACGCCATGCCTAGCCGCGAGCGCATGCGCCTGCCGCGCACTCTCGACGTCGATGGTGGAGCTGTCGATGATCAGCGCGCCCTTGGCCATGGCGGGCACCACCTCGTTCCAGACGCCGAGCACATGCTTGCCGGCCGGCAGCATGGTGACGACAACGTCGGCGCCCTTGACCGAACTCGCGGCACTTTCGCCGATGCTGGCGCCGTCGGCCTTGGCCTGATTGCGCGAGGCCTCGGCGAGATCGAAGGCCACCACCTTGTGGCCGGCCTTGACCAGATTGGCGGCCATCGGGCCGCCCATGTTGCCGAGACCGATGAATGCGATCGTGGCCATCTCGATGTCCTCCCGTGATGCGTTTCGTTGATTAGTTGAACTTCAGCTCGTCGGCGCCGATCTCGGCAAGATATGGCGCGAGCATTTGCGGCGTCACATCCTCGATCCGCGGCGGCGACCAGCTCGGATTGCGGTCCTTGTCGATCACGGCCGCGCGCACGCCTTCGCGAAAATCGTCGCTGCGGAAGACTTCCAGCGCAGCGCGATATTCGCGCACCAGACACTGTTCCAGGCTCGACGCGCTGCGCGCCAGCCGCAAGAGTTTTAGGGTAACCACCATGCCGCGCGGCGATTTTTCGTTGAGCGTCTTGAGCGTCGCCAGCGCGAACTCCGAGCCATCGCGCTTGAGCGCCGCGAAGATGTCTTCCATACGGTCGAAACCGAATAACGCGTCGATGATCGGTTCTTTTGCGGCCACCGGCCCTGAGGTTTCGCCGGTTGCAACTCCGTTGATGAGCTTGGTGACATCAGCCGCAGTCACGCCCTCACGAACCTTCGTCAGCGCCGCGCGCAGCTCAGGCCATTTCGCCGCAGGCACCACGGCATCCGCAAATTTTGCATGGATCGCGTCGGGTCCGTTCATGGTCTGGCCGGTCAGGCCGAAATAAGTGCCGATCTCACCCGGCGAGCGCGACAGCAGCCAGGTGCCGCCGACATCCGGGAAGAAGCCGAGCCCGACCTCGGGCATCGCAAGCCTGGTACGATCGGTGACGATTCGATGGCTGGCATGACCGGACAGGCCGACGCCGCCGCCCATCACGAGGCCGTCCATGAAGGCGACATACGGCTTCGGATATTTCGCGATCCGCGCATTCATGACGTATTCCTGGCGCCAGAACCGCGCGCCGAGGTCGCCGCCTTCGCGCGAGCTCTCCCAGAGGCCACGGATGTCGCCGCCGGCGCACAGGCCACGTTCGCCGGCGCCTTCCAGGATGATCACGGCGACTTCACGATCGGTCTCGAAGCGGTCAAGCGCAGCATCGATGCCCTCGGACATCTCCAGCGTCATGGCATTGATCGCCTTCGGACGATTCAGGCGGATCACACCAGCCGCGCCCTCGCGGCGAACGATCAGGTCGCCCTCTTCCACCGAACTCATCGCGCGCCCTCGATCAGTTTGCGCGCCACGATGAGCCGCATGATTTCGTTGGTGCCTTCGAGGATCTGGTGCACGCGCAGATCGCGCACGATCTTCTCGATACCGTATTCGCTCAAGTACCCGTAGCCGCCGTGAAGCTGGAGCGCGTGGTTGGCGACCTCGAAGCCGACATCGGTGCCGAAGCGTTTTGCCATCGCGCACAGCATGGTGGCGTCGGGGTCTTTGCGGTCGAGCGCGGCAGCAGCGCGCCACAGGAAAGTGCGCGCCGCTTCCAGTTCGATCGCCATGTCAGCGAGGCGGAACTGCAGCGCCTGGAATTCGTCGAGGCGTTTGCCGAACGCCTTGCGCTCTTTCATGTAGCTGCGCGCCTTGTCGAGCGCGGTCTGCGCGCCGCCGAGCGAGCAAGCCGTGATATTGAGGCGGCCGCCATCGAGGCCGGCCATCGCGATCCTGAAGCCGACGCCCTCCTCGCTGAGCCGGTTGGTAACAGGCACGCGGGCGTTCTCGAAAATCACGGCGCGGGTCGGCTGCGCGTTCCAGCCCATTTTGCGCTCATTGGCGCCGAACGAGACGCCCGGCGTCTTGCCGTCGATAACGAGGGTCGAGATGCCGCCGGGGCCATCGCCACCGGTCCTGACCATCACGACCAGGAGATCGGTGCCGCCGGCGCCGGAGATGAACTGCTTCTGGCCGTTGAGCACATAGTGATCGCCGTCGCGCACCGCGCGGGCGCGCAACGCGGCCGCATCCGAGCCGGCGCCCGGCTCGGTCAGGCAGTAGCTCGCGATCAGCTCCATGGTGCAGAGCTTCGGCAGCCATGTGTGGCGCTGGGTGTCGTTGCCGTAGGCATCGATCATCCAGCTTGCCATGTTGTGGATAGAGATGAAGGCCGAGGTGGTCGGGCAGCCCGTCGCCAGCGCCTCGAAGATCAGCGCCGCGTCGAACCGCGTCATGGCGGAACCGCCGACATCCTCGCGGATATAGATGCCGCCCATGCCGAGGGTGGCCGCCTCGCGCATCACCTCGACGGGGAAATGCTTCTCCTCGTCCCAGCGCAGCGCGTGCGGCGCGATCTTTTCCGCCGCAAACGCCAACGCCATATCGCGAACCGCGACCTGATCCTCGTTCAGAGCGAACTGCATGCTGGGTTGCTCATTTTTCTCTCGTCATTGCGAGCGAAGCGAAGCAATCCAGACCGCCTCCGCGGAAAGATGCTGGATTGCTTCGTCGCACCAGCGCAAAATTGCTTCGCAATTTTGTCGCGGGCTCCTCGCAATGACGGCCGAGGAGATTACTTCATCAGCGGGATCGAGAACTCCGCACCTTCCTTGACGCCGGACGGCCAGCGCGAGGTCACCGTCTTGGTCTTGGTGTAGAAGCGGATCGAGTCCGGACCGTGCTGGTTGAGATCGCCGAAGCCCGACTTCTTCCAGCCGCCGAAGGTGTAATAGGCGATCGGCACCGGGATCGGCACGTTGATGCCGACCATGCCGACATTGACCTTGGCCGCGAAGTCGCGCGCGGCGTCACCGTCGCGGGTGAAGATGGCGACGCCGTTGCCGTAGTCATGGTCGGACGGCAGCGCCAGCGCTTCCTTGTAGTCGTGCGCGCGCACGACCGAGAGCACGGGGCCAAAGATCTCTTCCTTGTAGATCCGCATGTCCTTGGTGACGTTGTCGAACAGCGAACCGCCGAGATAGAAGCCCTTCTCGTAGCCCTGCATCTTGAAGCCGCGGCCGTCGACGGCGAGCGTCGCGCCTTCCTTGATGCCGATATCGATGTAGCTCTTGACCTTCTCGACCGCCTCGCGCGTCACCAGCGGACCGTAATCGGCGGACGGATCGATCGAGGTGCCGATCTTCAAGGACTCGACGCGCGGGATCAGCTTTTCCATGAGGCGGTCCGCGGTGGTCTTGCCGACGGGCACGGCGACCGAAACCGCCATGCAGCGCTCGCCGGCCGAGCCGTAACCCGCGCCGATCAGAGCGTCGACGGCCTGATCCATGTCGGCATCCGGCATGATGACGGCGTGGTTCTTGGCACCGCCGAAGCATTGGCAGCGCTTGCCGGTCTGGGCGGCGCGCTCATAGATATATTGCGCGATCGGCGTGGAGCCGACGAAGCCGACGGCCTTGATATCGGGATCGTCGAGGATGGCGTCGACGGCTTCCTTGTCGCCGTTGACGACGTTGAGGATGCCGGCCGGCAGGCCCGCCTCGATCATCAGCTCGGCAAGCATCATCGGCACGCCGGGATCGCGCTCGGACGGCTTGAGGATGAACGCGTTGCCGCAGGCGATCGCGGGCGCGAATTTCCACATCGGGATCATCGCCGGGAAGTTGAACGGCGTGATGCCGGCGACGACGCCGAGCGGCTGGCGCAGCGAATAGATGTCGATGCCGGGGCCGGCGCCTTCGGTGTACTCGCCCTTCATCAGATGAGGGATGCCGCAGGCGAATTCGGCGACTTCGAGACCGCGCTGGATGTCGCCCTTGGCGTCGGGCACGGTCTTGCCGTGCTCGCGCGCGAGCAACTCGGCGAGCTTGTCGTAGTCGCGCTGCACCAGCTCGACGAATTTCGTCATGACGCGGGCGCGCCGCTGCGGGTTGGTCGCGGCCCACTCGGGCTGTGCTGCGCGCGCGTTCTCGACGGCGGCGCGGACTTCGGCCTTGGACGCCAGCGCGACCTTGGCCTGGACATCACCGGTCATCGGCTCGAAGACGTCGGCGGTGCGGCCCGAGGTGCCCTTGACCTCCTTGCCACCGATGAAATGTCCGACTGCGCGCATGGAATGAACTCCTTCAGGCCTGATCCGCTTTGACAAATCCTATCGACCTGCATTTTATAGGATTCAAGTCTGAGATAATGCACCATAGATGTGCGAAAATGCTGGATCAAGGTCACATCGACTGGGACGACTTCCGCTTCGTGCTGGCCATCGTGCGGGGCGGCTCGGTGTCGGCTGCGGCAAAACAGCTCGGCGTCGACCATGCCACGGTGATCCGCCGTGTGGACCGGCTGGAAAAGCACCTCTCAGCCAAGCTGTTCGACCGGCGCAAGACCGGCTACCTCCTCACCGAGGCCGGCCAGCGCGTCGCCGACAGCGCCGAGGCGATGGAATCCACCATCGTCGCCAACCAGGAGCAGGTCGGCGGCTCCGTGGCACGACTGACCGGGACAGTGCGGATCGGCGCGCCTGACGGGTTCGGCACCGCCTTCCTGGCACCGCGGCTGGCGCCCTTCGCCGACCGCTATCCTGATCTCGATCTGCAACTTGTAGCCACCGCGCGGCTGTTCAGTCTCTCCAAGCGCGAGGCCGATATCGCGATCAGCCTGACCATGCCGAAGGAAGGCCGCATCGTCGGCCGCAAGCTGCTCGATTACCGCCTCGGGCTCTATGCCTCGCCGGCCTATCTCGACCGTTTCCCGAAGATCGCCTCGCGCGAGGTGCTGCCGCAGCACCGCTTCGTCGGCTACATCGAGGAGCTGCTGTTCACGCCCGAGCTCGATTATCTGCCGCAGGTGTCGCCGCGCATCTCGGCGCGCTTTCGCAGCGCCAATCTGATCGCGCAGCTCAACGCCACGCTATCAGGCTTCGGCATCGCGGTGCTGCCGCATTTCATGGCGAGCGACTATCCGCAGCTTGTCGCGGTGCTGCCGGAGGAGGTTTCGATCACGCGCACGTTCTGGATGCTGATGCACGCCGACAGCAAGGATCTCGCGCGGATCAGGGCGGTGGCGGATTACATCGGCGAGATCGTGGAGCGCGAGCGGGCGTTGTTTGCGGGGCGATAGACGCGGCTCCCGTAGGGTGCGGCAAAGCGAAGCGTGCCCACCATTGCCAAACGCGAACGCGGAGAGATGGTGGGCACGGCGCAAGAGCGCCTTTGCCCACCCTACCGCACCGCTCTAGTTCTGCTTCTTCTTGGCCGGTGCAGCCTTCGCAGGCTCACGCTTCGCACCCTCAAGCGCGCTGTCCTTCCCGGCCCTCAGCACCTCGTCCGACAGCTCGCTGGAGCCGGCGATCCGCGCCAGCAGCATGGTACCGGCCATCGTGGCCAGCGTCGCGATCGCCTGCTTGCGCGCGGCCTTGCGCGGCAAATTGGGGATGAAATCGGTGATCATCTCGACCATCTCGTCGAGCTTGCCGGCAAAGGCTTTTCGCGTCTTCGGGCTCTCGCGGGCGATCTCGGCGCCGAGCGCGGGGATCGAGCAGCCGTGGCCGGGATTGTCGCGGTGCAATATGGAGAGATAGGTCTCAACGATCTGGGCAAGCTGCTTTTCGGGCGCGACCTGATCGGACTGCTTGCGCCAGTGCTCCATTGCGCGGTCCATGGCGTAGCCGAAGGCCTCGATCACCAGCGCCTCGCGCGAATCGAAATGCGCGTAGAAGCCGCCATGGGTGAGGCCCGCCTCCTTCATGAGGTCGGCGACGCCGATGCCGTGGGCACCCTTTTCGCGCAGCCGCACGGACGCCTTCTTCACGATGCGGTCGTGGGTTTCCTGCTTGTGTTCCCGGGAATAGCGCATGCGGCTCTCATTGGATGTCGGAGGTCATCTCATAACACGAATATCGGTCCGGCGGCGCATTAATTCCCGGTAAAATTGTTGCCGATCATGGAAAAGGTTGCAGTTGCATGGACTGCGAGGGCGCCTTTGCCGTCGCGCACGAAGCCTTCGGTGTAGCTGCTCTGGCGCCCCAGCTTGATGATCTTGCCTTCGGCCGAGATCAGCCCCGACCGGACCGAGAGCGGACGCAGAAAGGTCATTTTCAGGTCGAGCGTCACCGACGACTGCCCGGCCTCCAGCCGCGTGGAAATCGCGCAGCCCATGGCGGTGTCGAGGAGCGCGGCGGCGGTCGCCCCGTGCAGGAGGCCGATGGTATTTTCGAGATCCTCGCGCGGCTCCAGTTCCATCACGATCCGGCCCGGCTCGACCACGGCCATGACGAAACCGATCAGCTTGGCGAAGGGTGGGGGCGGCAGCCAGCCGTCGCGGATGCCGCGCATGGCGTCGATGCCGGAAAGGCCCATGGCCGCTTTCGCAACCGGCGCCGGCACCTGCCAATCCACCACGCGCTCGCGCCGCTGCGCTGGCGAAAACAGGTCGAGTTGAGCGAGTTTGGTCATGTCCATCCCTTTGTATGATAAATATCATACTATGCTGCGGACTTCGCGCTGGCAACTCCACCGCCCATCCCCGCTTGACAAGCAATGCATTTCGGCCCGGAAGTGAACCCGACCGGTGCGGCCGCGCGCATCCACGAAACTCAGAGATCCCACGATGGAAATGCTCAACAACCACTGCGGCGTGACGCGCGATGCCCGTGGCGTCGTCCATGTCGCGATCTGCAATGCCGGCCCGCTGAATATTCTGGGATCGCCCGTGACCGATGCAGTGCGCGAAGGCCTGCAAAAGCTTGCCAGCGACCGCAGCATCCGAATCATGGTGCTACGCGGCCAGAGCGAGAAGAGCATGATCGGCGGCGCCGACATCAAGGAGATGGCCAAGCTCGACCAGACATCGGCCGAAGCGTTCATCAGCCGCCTGCGCGATCTCTGCGAAGCGGTACGCCACTTCCCGGCCCCCGTGATCGCGCGCCTGCCCGGCTGGTGCCTCGGCGGCGGGCTCGAAGTCGCCGCGGCCTGCGATTTCCGCATCGCCGCGCATGATGCGCATTTCGGCATGCCGGAGGTGCGCGTCGGCATTCCATCGGTGATCCACGCCGCGCTGCTGCCGCGCCTGATCGGCTGGGCCCGCGCGCGCTGGCTGGTGATGACCGCGGAGAATATCGACGCGCCGACGGCGCTGGCCTGGGGCCTGATCGACAGAATCGCGCCGGCCGGCGGACTGGATGCCGAGATCGAGCATCTCGTGAACGCGCTGCTCGAATGCGGCCCCGAGGCGCTGCGTTCGCAGAAGGCGCTGCTGCGGCAATGGGAGGAGCTGCCATTGACGGAGTCGGTGAATTTGAGCGTCAAGGTGTTCGGCGAGTCGTTTCTGACGGACGAGCCCACGCGGCTGATGCAGGCGTTTGTGAACCGGAAGCGGTAGCGACTCCTCCGTTCGAACGACCAATTCTCATCCAATCCACGACAATTTCTCATGCTCGCGCGGTTGCATTTTTTGCGCCGCATCATATGATGACCATAATCTCAGTCGCCATCGCCAGGGAGTCTCGTCATGGCCGAAGCCGCCGATCCCGTCGTCATCGTCTCCGCCGCCCGCACCCCGCTCGGCCGCTTCATGGGCGAGTTGTCGCCGCTTGCCGCGCACAAGCTCGGATCGCACGTGATCAATGCGGCGCTGGAACGCGCCAAGCTCGCGCCCGAGAGAGTGGATGAGGTGTTCATGGGCTGCGTGCTGCCGGCCGGCCAGGGCCAGGCCCCCGCGCGCCAGGCTGCACGTGGCGCGGGCCTCCCCGACGCGACCGGGGCGACCACGGTCAACAAGGTCTGCGGCTCCGGCATGAAGGCGACCATGCTGGCGCACGACATCATCCGCGCCGGCTCGGCCGAGATCGTCGTCTCCGGCGGCATGGAGAGCATGAGCAACGCGCCGTATCTTCTGGCGAAGGCGCGCGGCGGCTATCGCGCCGGCCACGACCGCATCATCGACCACATGATGATGGACGGCCTGGAAGACGCCTACGAGACCGGCCGCTCCATGGGCGATTTCGGCGAGGCGACGGCCGAGGCCTATCAGTTCACCCGCAAGGACCAGGACGCCTACGCGATGGAGACGCTGAGCCGCGCGCGCAAGGCGGTCGAGGGCGGCGCCTTCAAGGCGGAGATCGCACCGATCACGCTGACCGAGAAGGCCGGACCGCGCGTGATTGCCAATGACGAGCACCCACTGAAGGTCGATCCCGCGAAGATTCCCGGATTGAAGCCGGCGTTCCGCGCCAACGGCACCATCACGCCCGCGGCCGCCTCCGCCAATGCCGATGGCGCCGCCGCACTGGTGCTGACGAAGCGCTCGCTCGCCGATCGTAACGGCCTGCCCGCACTCGCCGTGATCAAAGGGCATGTCACCCACAGCCAGGAGCCGCAATGGTTCACCACCGCGCCGATCCCGGCGATCCGCAAGCTGCTCGACAAGGTCGGCTGGAGCGCAGGCGATGTCGATCTCTTTGAGATCAACGAAGCGTTCGCAGTGGTCGCGATGGCAGCGCAGCGCGATCTCGGCATTCCCCGCGAAAAGCTCAACATCAATGGCGGCGCCTGTGCGCTCGGCCATCCGATCGGCGCCACCGGCGCACGGCTGATCGTGACGCTGCTGCATGCGCTCGAGGCCAACAACCTCAAGCGCGGCGTTGCGGCACTCTGCATCGGCGGTGGCGAAGCCACTGCGATCGCGGTGGAGCGCTTCACGCACTAGCGGCCGCGACGTCCTGAATTGAGGGAAGTCTCTCATTTCAGACCTCCCGTTTCCGTGCCAGATTACAACAATGACGCGGGTCGCCCGAAACCCGCCAACCTGGATTGAGGGGCAATGATCTCGAACTGGCTTTCGGCCGCACTCGGCCGTCGCAACATCCACTACGGCTGGGTGATGGTCGGCGTAACCTTCTTCGCCGCGCTGATCAGCGCCGGCACGGTCGGCGCGCCCGGCGTGTTCATCGTTCCGCTTCAGAAGGAGTTCGGCTGGAGCACTGCAGAGATCTCCTCCGCGCTCTCGATCCGCTTCATCCTGTTCGGGCTGATGGCGCCGTTCGCGGCCGCCCTGCTCAACCGCTACGGCCTGCGTAACGTCACGCTGACCGCCCAGCTCATCGTCGTCTCGGCGCTCGTGCTCTCGCTCGGCATGACAGAGATCTGGCAGCTCGTGGCGCTCTGGGGCGTGGTGATCGGCATCGGCACCGGCATGACCGCGCTGGTGCTGGGCGCCACCATCTCCACGCGCTGGTTTGCCGCGCGGCGCGGCCTGGTCGTCGGTATCCTGACCGCGAGCGTCGCCACCGGCCAGCTCGTGTTCCTGCCGCTGCTCGCAAGCCTCACCGAACGCTTCGGCTGGCGCCTTGCGCTCGGCTTCGTCTGCATCATGCTCGGCGTTTCTGCATTGGCAGTGCTGCTCGTGATGCGCGATCGCCCGAGCGATCTGGGCCTGCGTCCGTTCGGCGACGAAGGCACCGAGCCCCTGCCGGCACCACCGGTGAACCACGGCTCGATCACGGGTGTTGCGCTCGGCGCGCTGCGTGATGCCTCGAAGTCGAGCGCGTTCTGGATCCTGTTTGCAACGTTCTTCGTCTGCGGCGCCTCGACCAACGGCCTCGTGCAAGTGCATCTGATTCCGATGTGCCTCGATTTCGGCATCCCGCAGGTGCAGGCGGCGAGCCTGCTGGCGGCGATGGGCATTTTCGATTTCTTCGGCACCATCATGTCGGGCTGGCTGTCGGACCGCTATGACAACCGCTTCCTGCTGTTCTGGTACTACGGCCTGCGCGGGCTCTCACTGATCTTCCTGCCGTTCAGCGATTTCTCGTTCTATGGCCTGTCGATCTTCGCGATGTTCTACGGCCTCGACTGGATCGCGACCGTGCCGCCGACGGTGCGGCTGACCGCGCAGAAATTCGGGCCCGAACGCGCCAATCTGGTGTTCGGCTGGATCTTTGCCGGCCATCAGCTCGGCGCCGGCACCGCCGCCTTCGGCGCGGGCCTGTCGCGGACGCTGCTGCAAAGCTACCTGCCCGCCTTCTTCGTGGCCGGCGCGCTCTGCGTGTTCGCCTCGCTGATCGTGCTGGCACTGTCGCGGCAGCCGAAGCCGCAAGCAAAACCCGCGATGGCCTAGTACCTGATCGTGGTGGTGACGCCGAACACAGCGGCGTCACCGATCCGCGACACGCCGGTCGGATCGTTCGGGTTCGGGATGCCGCCCGACGGTCTGAATACATATTGGAAGTAAGGCGCGATCAGCCAGCCCGGCCTGATGTGCGCCTCGTAGATGATTTCGAGCAAGGCCTCGCTGCTGCGCACCGGGCTCTGGATGCCGTTGAAAAACTGCGTATCGACGTCGAGGCTTCGTGCTGCGCCCGAAATCCGCATATAGGCCACGCCGATCCCGAACCGGTCGAGCGGACGGCCGGGCGTGAAGCCGACAAAGCCGACGCCGCCGTCCAGATAAAGATCGATCCGATTTCGGTCGGGCGGACTGTAGGCGATGCGGCCGAAGGCGGTGACGCCGGGGATCGAGGCCGACACGGTCTTTTCGGTTTCTGTCCCAGGCGGCCGCCAAAGGGCCTGCTCGACGACCGCATAGATTCCGTAATTGCCGCGAAGCTTCGCCGGAATGCCGGATCCGGTAGGGTCTGCGAGCGAGAAGCCGTCGGCCGTGAAGCGCTGACTGTCGAAATCGCCGAAATGATACCAGCCTCCGGGTGTGACATTGCCGGCAAGCGTGCTTCCGCCGATGTCGACATGATAGTCGAAGTGGACCTGCCCGATCAGCCAGGGCGGATCGTTGACGCGAAACGCCAGACCATGATTGTCGCGCGTCTGCGGATCTCCGCCACCGGGCGCGGCTGGATTGCCGTTGAACACCGCTCCGAAGACGGTGACGTTGTCCGCGACCTGAGCCTTGACGCGAATACCGGGCACCGCGATCGGCGGCGCCGGGCCGCCGGCCGGAAGGTTGGAGGCCTTGATCGCGGGCCAGCCAAAGGTGCCGTTGATGAAGAGGTCATCGGTCTGGCTGTCGAAGAACTCGACGTCGGCCGCCTGCTGGCCGGCCCTGATGTTCAGCCGGTCGTTGAAGAAGCTCTGCTCGAAATAGGCGTTGTAGAGCCGCTGGTCGGGCAGCGCCTCGATCTCGCTGATGGTGGCGAGATTATAGATGTAATTCCGGCTGAGCCCGCGACCGTAGATGATGTAGCCATTGGCAAAGATGCGGCCGCCGGTCCAGCCGACGAGCTTGTCGAGATCGGCGTCGACCGAGAGATCGAGCCGGCCGAAATGGATGGCGCCGCGCGAGACGCCGCCCGAGACATTGCCGATGTTGTCGGCAATGTAGGTCGCGCCGAAATTCAGCCCCTTGTTGGCGAGACCGTCATGCCACTCGTTGAACCATTTTGGGAACAGCCAGTCGGCAGCGCTCTCATCCTTGGCGCCGGCGAACGCGCCGGTGCTCGCGAGCAACATCGCCGCGATCACGACCGAACGTCGCAACGCAAATGTCTGGGCAATCCCACTCACGGCTGACACCGGCTTGCATGCGCTACTTTTTGAAGATGCCGGTGCGCCGCATGAACAGGTAGGCAAGGCCGATCGAGCTCACCATCAGCGCCGCCGCCCAGAGGAAGCCCTCGTCCACGTCGGTGAGCGGCAGGCCCTTGGTGTTCATGCCGAAGATGCCGGTGATCAGCGTCGGCGGCAGCAGCAGCGTCGTCACGATCGAGAGCGTGTGGAGGTGCTTGTTGCTCTCCTCCTCGTTCTTGAAGCGCAGCTCCTCTTCGAGCAGGCGGCTGCGCTCCCGGAGCTCGACGATGTCGTGGTCGAGACCGTCGAGCCGCTGGGCAAGCTTGCCGGCCTGGATGCGCAAGCCGGGCGACAGATGATCGGTGTTCTTCTGGTCGAGCCGATGGAACAGCACGCGCAGGCCGGTGAGCTGGCGGTGCAGCCGCACGCAGGTCCGGCGCAACCTTCCGAGCGTGCGGCGCATCTCCGGCTTGGCGTCGTCGGCGAGAATGCGTTCCTCGATGCCGTCGATCTCCTGGCCGAGCTTGTCGGCCATCCTGTCGAGCGTGTCGGCGACCTCGTCGACAATCTTCTCCAGAAGATGGGCGACATTGTCGACGCGATAACCGCCTTCGAGGACGCGCCGCGTCGCATCCGCCGAGCACAGCGCCTGATGGCGGCCCGAGACCAAGAGATGCTCGGTCATTGCGAAGCGCAGGAACGCGGTCTCTTCCGTAGCAGCATCGATGTCGCGGACGAGATCGGAGAACACGCCGTAGACGCAATGGTCGATGACGTGAAGCTGCTGGAACGTGTCGCTCGACAACAGAAGATCGCGCGCCAGCGGCGGCAGCTGTGACACCGCGATCCACGGCCGCACGCGACCATCTGTCAAATTGAAATGCAGCCAGAGCCGGCCATCATGGCTGAACTCGATCGGCTGGTCGATCGGCAGCGCCTCGGCGCTGCCGTCCCCATGCAAACGAAACGCCCACACCAGTCCAGGAATGACAGGCGCGACATCCGATGCCGCGCTGACAAGCTTTGCCGGCTCAGCCATGCTAACCCCAAATTATTGCAGCCCAATCCCGGGCGACCGTTACTGGCCTCCTCCGGGTCCTCCGGTGCAGTCAATTACGCCAGTGTTACAGTTTGATGATGGCGCGCCGCCCTACTCCGCCGCCAACCCCGTCGCAGCCTCAGTCTCCGCTTCCTTGATGTAATCGTGCACCACGCGGCCGAACGGCAGCGTCAGGTCGGCGATGTAGTGATGCGCGCCAATACAGCGGCGGACCGGAAAATCCGCGACCGGGGCGTTGACGTGCGGCACCAAATGCAGCCGGCCGGGACCCATCCAGGAGCCCTTCGGCACGATGTCGATCAGGTTGATGGCGACGAGCTGACAGACCTCGAGATTTCCGTCGACGCCCGGGATCATCTTCAGATTGATCTGCGTCTTCGACAGCGTGGCGCGGGTGAGATCGCCGTTGCCGGCCATGCTCTCGTGCTTGTAGCCCATCGTGCCCATGGCGACGAGCTGGCCGGCATATTCAAGCGTGCCCGTCAGCGTGTCCTTGACGATCTCGAGTTTTGGATGGGCGTACTTCTTGGGAAAGCCCCAGATCTCGCGGCCGGCCGCGATCGGCGGATCATCGTCGAGATACATCTGCGAGACGAAGTTGACCTCCTCGCCGTGCAGCCGCGCTGGAATCACGAGGCCGGACTCGGTGTAGCTGCCGAAGCCGGAGGAGTCCGGCATCTTGATCCATTCGTAGTGCACGATCGGCTGGTCGATCGGCTCCAGCGGCTCAGGCAGGCCGGCACGGATCAGGTCCGGATCGGTCTCGTAGGTGATGACCAGGAATTCGCGGTTGACGAAGCGGTACGGCCCGGCCGGATAGCTCGGCCCGGCGGCCGGCATGGACGGAAGCCTCAGCAAATCTTCCCTGCGCATCGCTGTCTCCTCTGGTGATGCTGTGATGTCCGGCAAGTTCCGACTTTACCCAAATTGCTAGCCGCCGTCATTGACTGCGATGTGACCGATTTCCGTCAGCCGCACGACCTCCTGCCATTCCCGCCCCGACTGACCTGCATGCAAAGGATGCATCGGCCGGCTTTGTCATCACGCCGTCACCACCGGCCGCAATCGTCCAATGAAGGCAGGAGGCATCATCATGGACGCCCGGACGTCGCAGGCGACACAGACGTCGCAACAGACACATCAGACCCGCCAGCCGCCCGCACGGGGCTGGCGGCCGGAGCGCTGCGACCGCGTCGCGCTGGTGCTGCAAGGCGGCGGCGCGCTCGGTGCCTACCAGGCCGGCGTCTACCAGGCGCTGGACGAGGCCGGCATCGAGCCCGACTGGGTCACCGGGGTCTCGATCGGCGCGATCAACTCGGCGATCATCGCCGGCAACAGGCCGGAGAAGCGGCTCGATGCGCTGCGCGTGTTCTGGGAGCGCATCACCAATCGCAAGATCTGGCACTACACACCCGACGGCGACATTTTCCGCCAGTGGCGCAACCTCTACAGCTCCTGGATGACGTCCGCGATGGGCCAGCCGGGCTTCTTCACCCCGCACCAGGTCAATCCCTGGTTCAGCGCCGTCGGTGCCAGAACCGCGACGAGCTATTATGACACGGCGGCACTCAAGGCGACCTTGCTGGAGCTCGTCGACTTCGACCTCATCAACGAGAAGAAGATCCGCTTCGCGGTCGGCGCGGTCAACGTGCTCTCGGGCAACTTCATCTATTTTGACAACGCCCATGACGAGATCGAGCCGGAGCACATCATGGCGTCCGGCGCGCTGCCTCCGGCGCTGCCGATGGTGCGGATCGGCACCGATCATTTCTGGGACGGCGGCATCGTCTCCAACACGCCGCTGCAGCATCTGCTCGACCAGGAGGACGCGATCAATTCACTGGTGTTCCAGGTCGACCTGTTCAGCGCGCGCGGCGTGCTGCCGCGCTCGATCCAGGACGTGATGGCCCGCCACAAGGACATCATGTATTCCTCGCGCACCCGCCACAATACCGACGTCTACCGCCGCACGCATAATCTCAAGGTGCTGCTCTACAAGGCGCTCGCGAAGATTCCGGACGAGCAATTGTCCGACGAGGATCGCAGCCTCAAGACGAGCCTGCGCAACATGCCGGAGATCGCGATCCTGCATTTGATCTATCAGCAGAAGGCCTATGAGGGCGACGCCAAGGACCACGAATTCTCTGGCACCTCGATGCGCGAGCACTGGACGAGCGGGTACGAGGACACCAAGCGCACCCTGAAGCGCCGCGACTGGATCAAGATGCCCGACGAAGGCATGGGCCTCGTGGTGCACGACGTGCACCGGGAGACGGAGAGCGCGTCGTAGTCCTATTCTCCTCGTCATTGCGAGCCTGATCGAGCGTGGAACGAGAGCTGCCTCCCATCGTCATTGCGAGCGCAGCGAAGCAATCCAGAGTCTTTCCTCGGAGACAGTCTGGATTGCTTCGCTGCGCTCGCAATGACGGAGTATGACGCATCGTTGCGCTCACCCAATTCGCATTTTCGCTTGCAGACACACCTTCGCATCCTCGCGGCTCATTTCGCCCGAGCTTTGCTCTCATCTTCGCGCCCTTCTGATGGAAAGGGCACAGGGAAGGCCGGGCGCCGGCTGGCACCCGCGTCCCGTGTGCGGAAAAACGCGCACGGGGTGGACAACAGGTGACGCCGGAACGCCCGGCCTTCCCTGCGCGAATGGCTTTACGGCTTATGTCGCGCTCTCCCCGGGGAGCGATGCACTATTGCCCCCGTCACCTTGCGGATGACTGATCTGCGAGCCCGGTTGGACAGCGCACATCACCACAAGACTTGACGCACAGGCTCCGGGCGCCAGGACCACACGATTTTGCCGTCCGCGCACATCTCCGCCCCTCGCCCCGATGGCTGGCGTGCGCTCGCCATCCGGGCCGGACGAAGACGCTGTCAGCGCCGTGTCGTGCCGCGCTCATGCTGCTCACGGAACACCCCTGAAGGAGCCCCGCCCTGCAGCCTGGAATGCGCGCCGACGCAGTCGCGGCCACCGCCTCCCTGCCCGCGTCCCGTGACGATCGCGAAACGCCCCTTGCGGCGGGCAGGATGGACGCAATATGCGCTATAACCGAATTTCGGTAAACAAGAATGTTTTTACGCGGAGGGATTGACAGGGTGTTTTGCCCGACGGGCGCGGGCATGTGACAACCGCCTTGCTGAAATCGTTCAAGTGTTGCCGATAGACTTCGCGGCCCAAACGTGGACAATGCGGTCCAAGCGCTTCGCGCGCGCAGTGCACACCAAGATGCGCCAGGGGAAACAAAATGCCGACTGCCTTCCCGTCGCCCGTACCCGCCATTCCGACCGCGCCTTTGACCGCCCAGCTACGCGACGCGTTGCGCGCGATCGTGGGCGCGAAGGGCATTATCGAAGACGAGCACGGCAAGCAGCCGTTCGTGACAGACTGGCGGGGGCTGCTGGCTGGTGGCGCCGGGGCCGTCATACGTCCTGGCAGCACCGAGGAAGTCTCGAAAGTGGTCCGGCTTTGCCATGAGCACGGCGTCGCGATCGTGCCGCAGGGTGGCAACACCGGGCTGATGGGCGCCGCCACGCCCTGGCCTGCACACACCGGCATCGTGCTGTCGCTGGGCCGCATGAACCGCGTGCTGGACGTCGATCCCGTCGGCTATGCGATGACGGTCGAGGCCGGCTGCGTTTTGCAGACGCTTCAGGAAACCGCGGCCGAGCACGACAGGTTCCTGCCGTTGAGCCTTGGCGCCCAGGGTTCCTGCATGATCGGCGGCAATCTCTCGACCAATGCCGGCGGTGTGCAGGTGCTGCGCTATGGCAACGCGCGCAACCTCGCGCTCGGGCTCGAGGTCGTCCTGCCGAACGGCGAGGTCTGGAACGGATTGCGTGCGCTGAAGAAGGACAACACCGGCTACGACCTCAAGCACCTCTTCATGGGCGCCGAGGGGACGCTCGGCATCATCACCAAGGCTGTCCTCAAGCTATGGCCGGCGCCGAAGGACGTCGCCACGGCGTGGCTGGCTGTCCGCGATCCGCGCGCGGCGCTGGAGATCCTGTCCGACGCGCATGCGGCCTCCGAGGACAATGTCGGGTCCTGCGAGCTGCTGAGCCGTGCGGCCGTCGACCTCGTGATGCGCCACATCCCCGGCGTCCAGGATCCACTCAAGGCGGATACGCCGTGGTACCTGCTGCTTGAATGGTCGTCCTCGCGCCCGCGGCAGGACGGGGCCGATGGCATGTCCGAGAAGCTGGAGCAGTTTCTCGCCGACCAGCTCGAGGTCGGTCGCGTGCTCGACGCGGCGATCGCGCAGACCGTCGGTCAATCGCGCAACATGTGGCGCATCCGGGAGGCCATGGCCGAGGCCTCACGCGCCGAGGGTCCGGGGCTCAGCTACGACGTGTCGGTGGCGATCTCCAAAATTCCGGAGTTCATCGACAAGGGGCTCAAGGCCGCGCTCGATATTCTCCCGTCCATTCGCCCCTATCCGCTGGGCCACATCGGTGACGGCAATCTGCATTTTTCGTTCATGGGGCCGAAGGGTATGGATCAGCAGGCCCTGAACCAATACACCGCCGCGATCACACGGGCCGTGAACGATCTCATCACCTCCATGGGCGGCTCGATCTCGGCCGAGCACGGCATCGGCATCGAAAAGCTCGACGAGCTCAGCCACTACCGCTCCAAGACCGAGCTCGACATCATGCGCACCATCAAGCGCGCGCTCGACCCGCAGAACATCATGAATCCGGGGAAGGTGCTGCGGCTGTGATGAAGGCCGGGCACCCTCCCCGTCGTTTCAGCCGCGCGGGTTGACCACGGTGTAGCCCCGCAGCGAACGCGCGTGCATGCGCGTGGCATGGCCGCCCGAATTGGCATCATAGGCCATCCACATGTCGCCTCCCAGGGGCTGCTCCAGGACGAAGACGTGGCCGTGTCGCGCCGCAACCATTCCCGGCGCCGGCGATGTCCGCGGAAAGCGCAGCCAATTGGCCGCGAGATTCAATTCCGGCACGATATGACCAAACACGCGCAGGGCCGCGCCGCAGCCGCAGAAGGACGACGGGCAACCGGCCGGCCTGCCGCCGACGATTTGCGCGCCGGAGACATTCGCCGCCGCGGCGGCGCCACCGGCGTCAGTCACTGTCAGTCGCATCGAACGGTACGCCTGCAGTGAGCTCCTGGACACTCGCTCGCGGCGCGTTTGCGAATACGAGAAGTCGCAGGGCATGGTCACATTGCATTCGGAAGCTTGTTGAAGGTGGTACGGTCGTGCTTCCGAGGCGATGGAGCTAACGGCAAAGAAGAAACACGCAGAAAGAACTTGCTTGAACATTGCAGGACTCCGAAATTGAAGACCTGCCCCGGGCAATGAGAAACCAATATCAGTTTGGCTGAAATGGGCCTAAAGAACGGCCGAAACCGGCTGCCTTTGTGCGCCGCTGTCTTCAATTTTCATAAGCTACACGTTGCGATCGACATGATTAACTCGCAGAGTACGAACGCCTCCTTTGGCGCTTCCAACGCTTTGCGACATGCGACCAGGCTCGCTTTGCGCCCGACGCAGAAGATCGCGACGGTGTCAGAGAACCGCGCCCTGGATCAAACCAACGCACCCATTCATTCGCCGTTGTTATTCGATACGCAGGCGCTATCGTGCGCAGGCGGCGCAGCCGCGGCATTCATCCAATAATTCCAGTTATGGGAGAATCGCATGAAATTCATAACCACCTGGAGTGTACCCCAAGGCACCTTCAATGCAGCCGTCGCCCGATTTCTAGAAACTGGCGGCGCACCACCCGAAGGCGTCAAGATGTTGGGGCGCTGGCATGGCATGAACGGACAGGGATTTGCGATCTCTGAATCGAGTGATCCCAAAGCCATGTATCGTTGGCTCGCGCAATGGTCCGACCTGCTCCCGTTGACCGTCACACCCTGCCTCGAAGACGGAGACGCGGGCGAAGTGATGGCGTCGCTACCCAAGCGTTGATCGTCAACACTCACATCACTGCCGCCGCCAACGCCGGCGGCAGTGGCGTGCCCGCCAGTGGTGACATCGCCGCTAAAACGGAATGGCTTTAGGCTAAATCAACCGGCGGGCTCGTTCACCTCTCCCGCTTGCGGGAGAGGTCGGCGCGCCCGGGCGATGCGAAGCATCGTCCTGCGCGCCGGGTGAGGGTTCTTTCCTCTTGGGGACTCTCCCGTTGTGGAGACACCCTCTCCCCAACCCTCCCCCGCAAGCGAGGGAGGGAGCGCATCTCACTCGTTGCCACATCGAGCCTGATCATCATGCTCTAGCGCTCAGGTGAGCGCGGAAGCTCCCATTGCTCGAGGCGATCGATTGACGCCTGGCGTTCGTGCTGGCCCAGCCAAACCGTGAGGAGAACCAGCGCGCCGGCGAGAGCGCCGATGCCGAAATACAGGTTCCTCATGCGGGTTGAATGCGGAGCGCCGAAAATCGTTCCTGAGGCCCGACGAAACCTACGGCCGGATCGTCATGTTCTCCGGCGGTCCTGCTTTTCGCAGCGGCTCGGCGAGCCGTGCGAACTCGCACAGCAGCGAGCGCGTCTTGCGCGGGTCGATGATCTCCTCGACCCAGAATTTTTCGGCCGAGCGAAACGGCGAGCGCAGCTTGTTCAGCCGCTCCTGGATCTCGTTGAGCTTGGCGGCCTTGTCCTCGGCCGCGTCGATGTCGGCGCGGTAGGCGGCTTCGATGCCGCCCTCGAGCGGCAGCGAGCCCCAATAGGCCGACGGCCAGGCGTAGCGGATCGAGAAGCGGTCGGCCGGCTGATGCACCACGCCGGCGACGCCGAAGGCGTTGCGCAGGATCACGGTGCACCAGGGCACGGTGGTCTGGTTGACCGCGGCCATGGCGCGGACGCCGTGGCGGATGGTCGCCGCCTTCTCGGCGTCGAGACCGATCATGAAGCCAGGGCAATCCATGAGATAGACGATCGGCAGATGGAAGGTCTCGGCGAAGTCGACCCAGCGCACCACCTTCTGGCAGGCATCCGCCGTCCAGGAGCCGCCATAGTGGAAGCTGTCGCTGGCGAGCAACATCACCGCCCTGCCCTCGAGCCGCGCCAGACCAACAATGATCGGCTTGCCGAAATTACTGGCGACCTCGAAGAACGAGCCCTTGTCGACCACCTGCTCGATGATCGGCCGCATCTTGTAGACCTGCTTGCGGTTGCGCGGCACCGCATTCATCAGCGCCTCTTCGCTGCGCTCCGGATTGTCGATGCAGGGCAAGGTCGGCGGCAGCTCGTAGACCGATGACGGCAGATAGGACAGGAAGCGCCGCGCGCAGGCAAAAGCTTCCTCCTCGGTGTCGACGGCATGATCGACCGCACCGGCGCGGGTCTGGATCTCGGCGCCGCCGAGCTCCTCCTTCGAGAGGTTCTGCCCCAGCGCCTTCACCACCGGCGGACCCGCGACGAACATCGCGGACTTCCGCGTCATGATGGAATAGTGGCTTGCGGCCAGACGCGCGGCGCCTAAGCCCGCAACCGAGCCGAGGCCGAGCGCGACCACCGGCACGCGCGACAGATTCTCGGTCGTGAAGCGATACCAGCGCGTGCCGCCGATGCCACCCGGCAGGTTGGCCGCGCCCTTGGTCTCGATGGTCTTGACCGAGCCGCCGCCGCCGGAGCCCTCGATGATGCGGATGATGGGCAGACGGAAGTCGTGCGCCATCTCCTCCGCCATCAAGGGCTTTGCCGAGATCGACGCATCCGCCGAGCCGCCGCGAACCGTGAAATCGTCGCCGACGACGACCAATGTGCGGCCGTCGACGCGCGCGCGGCCGAACACGCAGTTCGCCGGCGTCACGGTTTTCAGCTCGCCCTTGGGATCGTACTCACCGATGCCGGAAACGGCACCGATCTCGTGGAAGCTGCCCTTGTCGACCAGTCTGTCGATGCGTTCCCGAACAGTCAGCCGGCCCTGGTCATGCTGTCGCTTGACCTTGTCAACGCCGCCCATCTCCCGCGCGAAGGCTTCGCGCCGGGCGAGCTCGTCGAGTTCCGGCTTCCAGTTCATTCACTCCCTCCGAATTGATCGGCTTGTTATTGTTGTGCACGGCCATTGCGACCGGTTTGCGCGGGATGCGCGCGTTGAAGGCGTCGCCTTCCGCGCCCTCCATCAGGCTGCCGAGCGAACGGCCGAGCGCGACCATCGACGGCGCGACTTCGGCATGCAGACGCTGCTCGTCATACATCGCCGAGAGAAGGCCGATCGTGACGACCACGAAGGTCTGATACTGCGGCGACCAGATCGGCACCGCGAGCCCGTTGATGTGCGGGCTCCACAGGCCGCAGGCCGTGACATAGCCGCGCTCGCGCAGCGACTGCCGGTTGGCCTCGATGCGCGGCCGCAAGATCTTTGCGGCCTCCGGCGCTTCGCGCTCCATTTCCGCAATGTAGGCATCGCCGACTTCCGGTGACAAGGCCGCGGTGTAGGCCGCGCCCGCGGCGGTCGAGGCCATCGAGATGCGGCTGCCGGTGCCCTCGTGCAAACCGAGCGCAGAGGCCGAGCGCGCGAACTGGAGATAGACGAGATGGAAGCGATCGGGCACGACGAAGCCGACGGTGCCCGGCAATTGCTCGGCGACCTCCTGCAGCCGCTGCCGGATCATGCTGCGCAGCTGCGCGCCCTTCATCATCGAGGCGCTCATCGCCACTGCGCTCGGACCGATGCGATACTTCTGGTCACGCGGCAGATAGACCAGCTGCCCCATGCGCGTCAGCGTATGCGTGAGCCGCGACACCGTCGAGCGCGGCAAGCCGCAGCGATTTGAAATCTCCAGATTGCCGAGCCTGCTATCGTGGCCCTCGAAGCATCGCAACACGTCGAACGCGCGCGACACCACCTGGATGACATCACCTTCACCGGCATCGCCAGCGAGTGCACCTTGTCTGCTCAACCGCTCCGAACGTCGTCCCATGATCCCTACCAGTTGTTCCGCTGTGCGGAATTAAATTCCGCTTGCAGACGACGCTACCTCAGGCATTTTGCCACCACAACAAAAAGGCGATGGCATGCCAGAAATTAAGATCGTCACTGAAGTCGCCGGCCGCATCTGCGCAACGCCCGTGCAAGTTGGAGGAACCGTCGTGGATGACGATGAAATTGTGTTCGTCGAAGCCATGAAGATGGAGATACCGGTGCCCGCGCCTGCTTCAGGCACGCTTACATCGCTGCTCGTGAAGATCGATGACCTCGTCGCCGAAGGCCAGACGATCGCGATCGTCGCGAGCTGAGCACGCGCCGCCAGCGGCTTCTCATCCGCGACAATCTGAAACAGATCATATTGCGATGCTGCGCGGCGTCTTGCGTTCGGGCGTCACGACGGACACAGGTGCCGGACGGGTTGCGCGTGCTCTGATTGCGTTGCACAAGGGAGCCGATGATAGCGCAACCGCCCGCCTCCGCCTGGACCCGCTCGAGACCGCCGTTGCTGCGGTTTCTCGACACTTGTCTCAACGAATTCTCCGCCGAGATCTCGGGCCATGTCGCCGACTACATTCCCGAGCTGAGCAAGGCCGACCCTGCCTATTTTGGCATCAGCCTCGCGACGCTCGACGGCCATGTCTATGAAGTGGGCGACAGCCGGGTGCCCTTCACCATCCAGTCGATGTCGAAGCCGTTCGTGTTCGCGCTGGCGCTGGACTTGCTCGGCGCAGGCAAGGTCGAGAGCGCGATCGGCGTCGAGCCCTCGGGCGATCCCTTCAACTCGATCCGGCTCAATGCGGAGAACCATCCGTTCAATCCGATGGTCAATGCCGGCGCGATCGCCTGCACCGGGCTGATCTACGACAGCAAGGGCGCTGAGGCTTTCGAGCAGATCCGGCTCGCGCTCGGCCGCTTTGCCGGGCGCGACCTCGCCGTCGACGAAGCTGTGTACACGTCGGAGAGCCAGACCGGCGACCGCAATCGCGCCATCGGCTATCTCCTCAAGACCAATGCGGTGATCTCGGACAACGTCGCCGGCGTGCTCGACGTCTATTTCCGGCAATGCGCGGTGCTGGTCACCGCGCGCGACATCGCGGTGATGGCGGCGACGCTCGCCAATCGCGGCGTCAATCCGGTCACCGGCGAGCAGGTGCTGACGCCTTACGCGATCTCGCGCACGCTCTCGGTGATGACGTCATCGGGCATGTACGACTATGCCGGCGAGTGGATCTACCGGATCGGGATTCCCGCCAAGAGCGGCGTCGGCGGCGGCATTCTGGCGGCGCTCCCCGCCCGCCTCGGGCTCGGCAGCTATTCGCCGAAGCTCGACAAGCACGGCAACAGCGTGCGCGGCATCAAGGTCTGCGAGGCGCTGTCCTCGCATTACGATCTGCACATGCTCAACCGTAGCGACGACGCCCGCAACGCGGTGATCGCCGACTACGACATCGGCAAGAGCCCGTCACGCCGCGTTCGCCGCCAGCAGGAGCGCGACATCCTGGCCGCGCACGAGCAGGAGGTGCGGGTCATCGAGCTGGTGGGCACGCTGTCGCTGTCGGCGGTCGACTACGTCTCGCGCCGGCTGGCGGAGCGGCAGCGGCCGCAATTCGTGATCTTCGACTTGCACCGTGTGACCGCCACCACGCGGGCCGGCGCGCGGCTGATTGCGGAGGCCTTCGAGGATCTCGCCGCGCTCGACGTCACGGTGGTGATATCCGGCGTCAGGCGCGCGTCGAAGGAGTGGAATACGCTGCGGGAATGGACTGCGGAGCTGAAGAACGTCCGCGACTTCTATCTGCTCGATACCGCGATCGAATGGGCGGAGGACCAGATCGTCTACCGCTATGGCGGCTCGATCGATTTTCACGAGACCACAGAGCTGTCCGAACAGCCGCTGCTCGACGGCCTCGGCGCCGAGGAGCTGACGGACCTCGCCTCGATCTGCACGATCCGGACCTATCAGTCCGGCGCAAAGATCCTTACGACAGGCGATCCTGCGGACGCCCTGTTCTTCCTGCGCAGCGGCGCGGTGCATGTCACCCTGCCCGACGGCGTCAGGCTCGCGACGCTGACCGCCGGCATGGCCTTTGGCGAGATGGCGCTAATCGAGACCGCCCGCTCAGCCGATGTGTTCGCGGACATGGCCGCGACCGCTTTCGAAGTGCCGCTGAAGGATTTCGAGCGTTTTCGCAGGCAGCACCCGCGCGCCTCCGAGCGCATCATGCGCAATCTGGCGCAGCTCCTGGCCGATCGCCTGATCGTCGCCAACACCAAGGTCGACATCCTGACGTCGACGTGAGCTGAGCCTACCGGCTCGCCGCCTCGCTGAGCCGCCGCTTGATCTTGGCTGCGCTGGCCTTGAGCAATTCGGATGGCTGCTGGCCGGTCGCAGCGCACAGGCAGGCCCAGTAGTAGATGACATCGCCGAGCTCGTCGACGAGACCCGCCTTGTCGAGCCAGTCGTCGCGCAGCAGCTTCTTGATGTGGTCGGCCACCTCGCCCGCTTCACCGGCGAGGCCGAGCCCGAGATAGGACAGCCGCTCGTTCGAGGGATGCTCATCGACCTTGGCAATGGTTGCGGCCCAAGCCGCATATTCATCGATTGTCATGATCATCCCTCGCAAGCCAAGCCTTGGTTCAGCCCACCACTTCGGTGACGGGCTGGAGATCGATCTCGAATGTCTCCAGGAACTTTGACGTCATGATGTAGAAGCCGACCGAGAGCTGCAGCTCGACGAGCGCTGCCGGCGTCAGTTTTGCGGCGATCGCCTTGAAGGTCGCATCCGTTGGCTTCTTCAGCTTCACGATCTCGTCGGTGAAGGCGAGCGCGGCGCGCTGCGTCTCGTCGAAACAGTCAGCGGCCTGCCAGTTTTCCAGCGCTTCGTTCTGCGCGTCGGTGACGCCGACGTTCTTGCCGATGCGCTTGTGCGCGACGATCTCGTACGGCGCCTCGCACAAAATTCCGGTGCGCGTGATCGCGAGCTCGCGCACGATCGGATCGAGCTCGCCCTTGTGGCGGATGGCGCCGCCGAGGCGGCAGTACTGCTCAAAATAGCTCGGCGAATGCGACATCATGCGGAAGATGTTGGCATTACGGTTCTTGTCGAGGATTTCGCGGGTGCGGTCGGATGCCTTGGACGGATCGCTGTAGTCGATGCGGGCCATGGTGGAATTTTTTCCTTGAGCCTTTGATGCTTATTGTCGTTGTCGGGGCAAGTTCCCGAAAAATTGTATTCGCGCAGCGACGCAGGAGCAACAACATCGAGTCAAAATGCCGCCGCATTGCTGATCGACCTTGGTACAGTCGATATTCGCCACGTGGGGACTTGATCGCGGCGAATACGCGAAGTGGGGTGTTCCGAGTAAAATAAACTGGCCGTCCTTGCGCTCACCACGCAACGATGAGTCACGCCCAAGTCTAGGGAGAAATTGGCATGAAGGAAGCCACCAAGGGGGCGGCCTCGGGTGCGCTCGCGCATATGCTGGCGGTGACGGCGATGCTGGTCATCGCCAGCATCTTGTTCTACGGGCGTTGAGCTAGCGTGTGAGAGTTTTCGTCATTCCGGGGTGGCCTTCGCACAAGCCAGGCCCAGAATACCCGTTCCAGGCTCGGTCCCAAGTTGTTTTTCTTGGGACCGCCCCCGAATGACGGAATCCCACTACGTCTTCTTCAAAGAACGGGACCAGCTTTCGCGCGCGCAAGGGCGGCCGGGGTATGGCCGCATGCGCGATGCGTCCGCTATTTCTTCTGGCGGGAGTCGCGGATCTTGATGAGACGGTCGAGCTCGTCGTTCTGCTGGCTGATGCGGTCGGCGATCCGCGACTCGTTCTGCTCACCCGAGGCGGCCGCGGCCTGCTCGATCAGCTGGCGGATATTGTCCTCGAGGATCGCGATGCGCTCGTTGAGGGCGTCGAGAGGAAGCGAATCTTCGTAGCTATTGCTCATAATACATCCCCTGCAAATCAATCAGGAGCGGTAGGTAGGGTGGGCAAAGCGTAGCGTGCCCACCATGATCTAGCGCGAGAAAAAGGTGGGCACGGCGCGCACGCGCCATTGCCCACCCGACGAGACCTACTTCAGCGGCTCCAGGACGGAGACGTAGTTGGCGACGGCGGCGCCGCCCATGTTGAAGATGCCACCGAGCTTTGCGTTCTTGAGCTGCATGCCCTCGGGCGCTTGCCCTGCGAGCTGCATCGCGGTCATCACATGCATAGAGACGCCGGTGGCGCCGATCGGATGGCCCTTGGCCTTCAACCCGCCGGACGGATTGACCGGCAGCTTGCCGTCCTTGAGCGTCCAGCCTTCCTTGATGGCGCGGGCGCCCTGCCCCTTCGGCGTCAGGCCCATCGCTTCGTACTCGATCAGCTCGGCGACGGTGAAGCAGTCATGGGTCTCGACGAAGGAGAGATCGGTGAGCGCAACGCCCGCCTGCTCCAGCGCGCGCTGCCAGGCGATGGTGCAGCCCTCGAACTGAAGGATGTCGCGCTTGGACATCGGCAGGAAGTCCTGCGCGTGCGCGGTGGCTCGGAAGCCGATCGACTTGCCCATGCCCTTGGCGGTCTCGGCATCGGCCAGCACCAGCGCGGCCGCGCCGTCGGAGACCAGCGAGCAGTCGGTGCGCTTCAACGGGCCCGCGACATACGGATTCTTCTCGCTCTCGGCGCGGCAGAACTCGAAGCCAAAATCCTTGCGCATCTGGGCGAAGGGATTGGCAACGCCGTTCTTGTGGTTCTTGGCCGCGATCAGCGCCAGCGCATCGGACTGGTCGCCGTATTTCTGGAAATAGGAACTGGCGATCTTGCCGAACACGCCGGCGAAACCGCCGACGGTATCGCCGTCCTCAGGCAGGTACGACGCCTTGAGCAGGTTCTTGCCGATCTCCGGACCCGGGGTGCGGGTCATCTGCTCGACGCCGACGACCAGCACGATCTTGGCGGCCCCTGCGGCGATCGCGCGCAGGCCCTGGTGCACGGCCGCGGAGCCGGTGGCGCAGGCGTTCTCGACGCGGGTCGCCGGCTTGAAGCGCAGCTTCGGGTCGGCCTGGAGCACCAGCGAGGCGGTAAAATCCTGCGCCGAGAAGCCGGCGTTGAAATGGCCGAGCACGATCTCGTCGACATCGGCGGCCGAAATGCCGGCATCGGCCATCGCCTCGTTGGCGACGCGGGTGACGAGGCTTTCGACGGTTTCGGTGTCGAACTTGCCGAACGGCGTATGCGCCCACCCGACGATGCTGGCGGTCATGGTCTTTTCTCCCTGGCGGTCTCTTGCTGAGCTAAGTCTTAGCCCAGGGACGGCAAGACTTCACGCAGGTTTAAGGGCCTGGAGGGTGCGCTGGCAGATGGCAGTTATGCCGGCCCAGTTCCCGGCCCTGATCTCCGCCGTCGGGCACAGCCAGGAACCGCCGACCGCGACCACATTGGGCTCGGAGAGCCAGCTCGCCGCATTGGCCTCGCCGACCCCGCCGGTCGGGCAGAACCGCACATTCGGGAATGGTCCGCCGAGCGCGCGGAGGCCCTTAATGCCGCCGGCCTGCTCGGCCGGGAAGAATTTTGCGACGTCGAAGCCGTAGGACAACGCCATCATCAGTTCGGACGCCGTGGCAATGCCCGGCGCAAACGGCAAGGAGCTATCGGTGGCGGCCTTCAGCAGATCGGGGGTCAGGCCCGGACTGATGCCGAACGCGACGCCGAGCTTCTCGACACGGGTGAAGTCGGCCGGATTGAGGATCGTGCCGATGCCGACGACCGCCTCGGGCACTTCGGCCATCATCGCCCTTGCTGCCTCGATCGCGACGGGGGTGCGCAGGGTCACCTCTAGCGTGCGGACGCCACCGGCCACCAGCGCACGCGCCAGCGGCACGGCATCCTGGATACGCTCGATGGTGAGGACGGGAATGACGGTCGCGGTCTTGAACAGCGCGACGAGGTGGTTCTGTTGGGCAGCGGTGGTCATCTTGGCTTTCGTTTTACTTGGTCGCTTGACGCGTGGTCGCGGGCCGGTGCCGCTTCTTCGGCGGCATGGCATAGCCCGGAATGATGGCACCAGGATAGCAGATCACGAGGCTGGCGAGGCGATGCCCGGCCTGGGCGGCCTCGACAGGTTCGGAACCGGCGAGGCGAGCCGCGATATAGGCCGCAGCAAAGCTGTCGCCGGCCGCTGTGGTGTCGACCACGGGCTTGGTCATTGGTTCGGCGCGGACCTCGCTGGTCCCGCCGGGAAAGCGCAGCAGGCTGACAGGCTCGGCGAGCCGGAACACCAGCTCGGGCGTGGGGATGCGCGCCATCAATTGCTCGGGGCTCTCGCCGGGATAGAGCGCGAGCAGATCCTCGGTCGAGGTCAGCACGATATCGGCGGCTGCAAACGCCGCGGCGAACACCTCGCGCGCGACGTCGCGGTCCGGCCAGCCGCGCGCGCGAAAATTGGTGTCGAACACGAAGCGGGTGCCGAGCAGCCGGGCGCGCTTGATCGCCGCGAACAGGCGATCGCGTCCGGCCGCCTCGTAGATCGAGAGCGTGATCGCGGAGAGATAGACGATGTCATAGCTCATCAGCGAGTTCAGGAGCTCGTCGGTCTCCGGCAGGCTCATCAGCTGGCGCGCCGCCGCACTGTCGCGCCAGTGGAAGAACTGACGCTCGCCATTGGCATCGAGCTGGATCATGTAGAGGCCCGGCAGCTTGCCCGGCAGCCGCACCACGCGGCGCGTGCCGACGCCCTCGGCATTCCAGGCCGCGATCATCTCCTCGCTCATGCCATCGTCGCCGAGCGCGGTGAGATAGTCGACCTTGACCTCGAGCCGCGCCAGATACACCGCCGTGTTGAGGGTGTCGCCGCCGAAGCCGCGCGAGAACAGGCCACCGCCCTGCCCGGCTTGCCCACCTTGGGCCTGCCGGAGCTCGACCATGCATTCACCGATGCAAGCAACGCTCGCCATCGTCATATCCAGGCTGTTCATCTCCAACGATCAGGCAACGAAATTGCCGCCGAGCTCGTCGTCGATGTGAATGCGGATGATATCATCGAAGCTCTTCTCTTCGGTGGTGAAGCCGAGCTCGCGCGCCCGCTTCGCCTCGAAATTGCGCGGCCAGCCGCCGACGATGCCTGCGATGAAAGGATCGAGCTCATGCTTGATGCGCGCCGCGACCTTGTCGCCGGCGACACGCCTGAGCGCGGCGATCTGCTCACCGACCGTGGCCGAGAAGCCCGGCATGGTCAGGTTACGGCGCGGACCGACCTTGGTGAGGTCCATGGTGCCGGCGTGAAGCAGGAAGCCGACCGCCGAGCGCGGCGTGGCGTGCCAGTGGCGGACGTCCTCGGACACCGGGAGGACCGCTTCCTTGCCGGCGAGCGGCTCGCGCAGAATGTTGGAGAAGAAGCCCGAAGCCGCTTTGTTGGGTAGGCCGGGACGGATGCAGATGGTCGGCAGGCGAATGCCGATGCCGTCGAGGAAGCCACGGCGCGAATAATCCGCAAGCAGCAGCTCGCCGATCGCTTTCTGGGTGCCGTAGCTGAGCAGCGGCGTGTGGAAGAACTCGTCGCCGATCGCATCCGGAAACGGCGCACCGAACACCGCGATCGAGGACGTGAACACCACACGCGGCTTGTAGCCGCCACCGACGAGGCGGACGGCATCCAGCAGCATCCGCGTGCCGTCGAGATTGATGCGGTAGCCCTTGTCGAAATCGAGCTCGGCCTCGCCAGAGACGATCGCAGCGAGATGGAAGATCACGTCGGGGCGGCCGGCGATCAGCTTTTCGGCAGCACCCGGGACGGCGAAGTCGCCCGAGACGGTCTCGACGGGGAAACCGGCCTTCTCCGGCTTCTTGGGCTCGACCACGTCGTGCATGGTCAGCTTGGTGATGTCGCTCTTGCCGAGCCGGCCGTCGCGCAACAGCCGTTCACACAATTTGCGGCCGACCATGCCGGCAGCGCCCAGAACCAGAATGTGCAAGAGCCTACTCCTTCTTATTGGCCGGAACGCGCCGCTCCTGAAAGTCCCTTTTGAGACGTTCTTGGCGCGTTCTCAGGCAGGCCCCGCGATCATTCCTTCACGGCGCCGGTCATCGCCGACACATAGTACTCTACGAAGAAGGAATAAAGGATAACTACGGGGACCGAGCCGGTCAGGGCCGCCGCCATCAGGGCACCCCAATGGTAGACGTCGCCATTGACGAGCTCGGTGATGGCCCCGACGGGAATCGTCTTGTTTTCCGACGAGGAGATGAAGGTCAGCGCGTAGATGAACTCGTTCCAGGACAGTGTGAAGGCGAAGATGCCCGCCGAGATCACCCCCGGCAGCGACAGCGGCAGCGTGATCTTGGTCAGGATCTGGAGCCGCGTCGCCCCGTCGATCAGCGCGCATTCCTCAAGCTCGTAGGGAATGGTGCGGAAATAGCCCATCAGGAGCCAGGTGCAGAACGGGATCAGGAAGGTCGGATAGGTCAGGATCAGCGCCAGATTGCCGTCGAACAAGCCGAGCTGGAACACGATCGCGGCCAGCGGAATGAACAGGATCGAGGGCGGGACGAGATAGCCGAGGAAGATCGCCAGGCCGACATAGCGCGAGCCCTTGTAGCGCAGACGCTCGATCGCATAGGCCGCGCAGACGCTGGCGAACAGCGAGATGAAGGTCGAGGACACCGAGACGATGATGGTGTTCCACATCCACAGCGGATAGTCGGTCTCGAAGAACAGTTTTGTGATGTGCTCGAACGTCGGATGCAAAATCCAGAACGGATTGTACTTCTCGTAGTCGTACATCTCCGCATCCGGCTTGAAGGTCGCGACCGTCATCCAGTAGAACGGGAACAGCAGGAAGACCATGATCAGGCCGAGCGGAAGGTAGACGCGGAGAAACTTCCGCGGAAAACTTTCCAGGTAGTCCATTCCGACGCTTTGGTCGTCCGCTGTGCTCATAGTCAGTCCCTTCCGCCCTGCTGCCAGCGGGAGCGCTGAAGCCCGAAGAAGCTCAACAGGATCGCCGCGACCAGGAACGGGATCATTGCGTTCGAGATCGCCGCGCCCTCGCCGAGATTGCCGCCGGTGATGGCGCGCTGGAACGACAGCGTCGCCATCAGGTGCGTGGCGTTGATCGGCCCGCCGCGGGTGATGGTGTAGATCAGCTGGAAGTCGGTGAAGGTCATCAGCACCGAGAACGTCATCACGACCGCGATGATCGGCGAGAGCATCGGCAGCGTGATGTGTCGGAAGCGCTGCAGATTGGTGGCGCCGTCGAGATTGGCGGCCTCATAGAGCGAGGGCGAGATGGTCTGCAATCCCGCGAGCAGCGTGATCGCCACGAAGGGCACGCCGCGCCAGATATTGGCCACGACGACCGACCAGCGCGCATTCCAGGGATCGCCGAGGAAGTCGATGTAGTGCGTGATCAGGCCGGCCTTGATCAGCACCCAGGAAATAATCGAGAACTGGCTGTCATAGATCCACCAGAACGCGATCGCCGAGAGCACCGTCGGCACCACGAAGGGCAACAGCACGATCGCCCGGATCATCGACTTGAACGGCAGCCGCTCATTGAGCAGCAGCGCCAGGTAAAGGCCGATCGCGAATTTCACGACGCTGGCGGCCACCGTGTAGAAAATCGTGTTGAACACCGACAGCCAGAACACGGAGTCCTTTGCCAGCGAGACGAAGTTTGCGAAGCCGATGTAACGGCCGACGCCCCCGATCTTGGTATCCGTCATGCCGAGCCACAACCCCAGCAACAGAGGATAAGCCAGAAACAGAATGAGGATGGCGATTGCCGGCACCATGAACATCGCGCCGAGAAAGTTTCGGCTTTCGAATGCTCTGGACCACAGGCTGCTGCGCTTGACCTGCGCGGCGACGGGCTCGGCCATAACTGCCATGTCGGACTCCCCTCACGGAAACGACGACGGCGGCGCCCAGCGAACTGGACGCCGCCGGCTGTGGCTGATCAGACCTGGTAGTAGCGCTTGGCACGCTCGGCGGCGCGGGCGGCTGCTTCCTTCGGCGTGGCCTGTCCGGAGGCGGCTTCCGCGAACATGTCGACCACGACGAAGTCGCCCATCACGGCGGCCGAGGCGTAGCCGAGATCGCCGGCATAGCCGTTGTCGCGGCAACGCTTCAGGCAGTCGCGATACGGCGTGATCTTGGGATCGGAGGTCCAGACCGGGTTGTCGTTATAGGCCGGGAGCGGCGGCGAGACGTAGCCGTTGGAGGCGACCTCCCACGCGTCGTAGTTCTCCTTGTCCATCATGAACTTGATGAATTCCTTGACCGCCTTCGGATACTTCGAGTGCTTGTAGCCGTAGTAGACCAGGACGTTCTGCTGCTCGGTCGACACGCCCACGGGCCCGATCGGCATCGGCGCGTGGTTCATGTCCTTGGCGATCTCCTGCTGCTTGGGATCGGTGGAGTTCTTGCCGACGGTCCAGATCGAGATGCCGTTCAGGGTGAGACTGAGCTCGCCGTTCAGGAACGCCTTGTTGTTGTTCGAGTCGTTCCACGACAGCACGCCCGGAATGAACGTCGCATAGAGCTGCTTGACGTATTCGATAGCAGCGATCGTCTCCGGCGAGTCGATCACGACCTCGTTCTTGTCGTTGACGACCTTGCCGCCGAACGCCCACAGCGCCCACTGGCACCAGCCGTTTGCGTCGCCCGTGGCATGGCCGAGCGCGAAGCCGGCCGGCGTGTTGTTCTTCTTCAGGGCCTGGCACAGCTTGAGGAAGCCGTCGGTGTCCTTTGGGAATTCGTCGAAGCCCGCGGCCTTCACGTGACTGATGCGGTAGTTCAGGCAGCCGCCGGTCGCGCCTTGCGGAATGGCGATCCAGCTGTTGCCCTTCTTGCCGTAGCGCTCGGCAACAGGATACCAGCCGCCATACTGTTTGCCGAGATAATCAGCAATGTCAGTCATGTCGATCAGCTTCTCGGGGAATTTGAAGGGATCGTCGAGCGTACCGACGATGAGATCGGGGCCCGCGCCGACATTGGCGGCAACCGCGGCTTTCGGCCGGATGTCTTCCCAGCTCTCGGCCTCGAGCTTCACCTTGACGCCGGTCTTCTCGGAGAACTTCTTGGTCTGCTCGGCGAACTTGTCGAACTCGGCCTGGATGAACTGCTTCCAGCGCAGCACGCGAATGGAGGCATTCGGCTCCGGCGTGTTGGTCCACTCCGCAGCACGCACCGGGACGATCCCTGGGCCAGCGAGCAAAGCTGCGCCGCCCAGGCTGGCTTTAAGCACACTACGCCTGTCGAAATGGCTCATCGTTCTCTCCCTGAATTTTATATTTGTATTTGGCCGTCTTACGTCACGAAACGCCGCTACATGCGCTTGCCCGTCGCCTCGTCGAACAGATGCACCAAAGTCGGATCGGGCTTCAGCTTGACCTTGTCGCCCGGGTTGAACTGGTGACGCTCGCGGAAAACTGCGACGACCTGCTCGCCACCGACCTTCGCAAACACCTGCGTCTCCGAGCCGGTCGGCTCGACCACGACGATCTCGGCGTCGGCACCGTCATCGGCGATGGTGAAATGCTCGGGACGGACGCCATAGACCACAGGCTTGCCATCCGAGCCGGCCGGGGCGTTCCTGAGCGGCAGCTTGACGCCGTTCGGCCCCTCGAAGGTCGCCACGCCATTGACGCGGACATGCCCCTTCAGGAAGTTCATCGCGGGCGAGCCGATGAATCCGGCGACGAACTGGTTTTCCGGCTTGTCATAGAGCTCGAGCGGCGTGCCCATCTGCTCGACGATACCGTCATGCATCACGACGATCTTGTCGGCCATGGTCATGGCCTCGATCTGGTCGTGGGTGACGTAGACGGTCGTGGTCTTGAGCCGCTGGTGCAGCTCCTTGATCTCGGTGCGCATGGCGACGCGCAGCTTGGCGTCGAGGTTCGACAAGGGCTCGTCGAACAAGAACACCTGGGGATCGCGCACGATGGCGCGGCCCATGGCGACGCGCTGGCGCTGGCCGCCGGAGAGCTGGCGCGGGTAGCGCTCGAGCAATGGCGTCAGCGCGAGGATTTCGGCGGCGCGCTTGACGCGCTTGTTGATCTCGTCGGAGCCGGCATTGCGCAGCTTCAGCGAGAAGCCCATGTTTTCGCCAACCGTCATGTGCGGATAAAGCGCGTAGTTCTGGAACACCATCGCAATGTCCCGCTCCTTGGGCTGGACATTGTTGACGACGCGGTCGCCGATCGAGATGGTGCCGGAGGTGATGTTCTCGAGGCCTGCGAGCATGCGCAGAAGCGTCGACTTGCCGCAGCCGGAGGGGCCAACCAGAACGACGAACTGGCCGTCCTCGATCGGAATCGAGACGCCGTGCAGGACTTCAAAATTGCCGAACGATTTCCGCACGTCGCGGATTTGCACAGACGACATCTAGCTCCCTCCTCCGACTTAGACGACGCAACTGTGGCGCCGCCACCGTCTTGTTTTTTCTGAACTTCGCCGACCCGAAGCCCTTCTTAACAGGCGACATTGTCAGCAGTTTGTGCGGCTTTGGCAATTTGTCTTTGGTTAGTCGTTGCTGGTAGCGCTGTCAACGATCCTTTGTTTGCGGGAGTGGCTGTGTTAAGAGCAACAAATGGGTCGAAAGCGCACCAAGTCTGGCAAGATTCGGCTGGCAGAAGTCGCCGAGCTCGCCGGCGTCAGCCCGATTACCGCCTCCCGTTTCTTCCGCAATCCCGAGGCGCTGTCGGTCGCCAAGCGGACGCGGGTCGAAAGCGCGGCCCAGGAGCTCGGCTATGTTCCCAACCTGGCGGCACGCGCGCTGGCCTCGCAGCGCACCGAGGTGATCGGGGTCTTGATTCCGTCACTGACCAACAACGTGTTCTCCGACGTGCTGCGCGGCATCTATGACGCTTTCGAAGGCAGCCCCTACTCGATCCAATTGTCCAACACACGCTACTCCATTCTCCAGGAGGAGAAGCTGTTGCGCCTGTTTCTGGCGCAGAAGCCGGCGGGACTGATCGTCACAGGCATCGACCAGACCACGGAATCGCGCGCGATGCTGGAGGCGGCGGACTGCCCGATCGTGCAGATCATGGAGATCGGGCCCAACCCGGTCGACATGATGATCGGCTTTTCCCATTATGATGCAGCGCGCGCGGCGATTGCTCATTTGTTCGCGCAGGGCCACCGCAAGGTCGGCTTCGTCGGCGCACGCATGGATCCGCGGGTGCAGCGCCGGCTCGACGGCTATGTCGCGGCCATGAAGGACGCCGGCCTGTTCGACCAAAGACTGATCGTGACGACGGCGACGCCGACCTCGGTGACGCTGGGCGGCGCGCTGTTCGCCGATCTGCTCGCGCGCGAGTCCGGCATCGACTCGGTGTTCTGCGCCAATGACGACCTCGCGCTCGGCGTGCTCTTCGAATGCCGGCGCCGGGAGATCGCGGTCCCCGAGCAGATCGCGATCGTCGGCTTCAACGACCTCGAATTCATGGCCTCCTCGGTGCCGACGCTAACGAGTGTGCGGACCAACCGTTACGAAATGGGCAGCGCCGCTGCCGCGATGCTGATCGAGGCGATTGAAGGCAGGCGTCCCCAAGAGCCCGTGCTCGATCTCGGCTTTACCGTGATCGAGCGGCAGAGCTCGCAGACGCAGCGGCCAGCAGCCGGCCCGCGCGCGCCGGAATGGGCGCCAGTCGTACAAAATGATAGCGTTACCAACGACCCATGAGTAGTATCGCATTTGTGAGGAAACGTTCGCCAGCAGGCGGGCCGTCGTTACATGCTCGCGCTGCCGGGCATCGCATCGATCGACATCCCGGACGTCGGTCCGCGCGTTTGCATTGAAGGAGAAACCAATGACAAAAAAGCCAACCAATGGGCATGCGCCCGCCGGTAACGGCACCCGCCGCCACCTTCGCTCGCAGGAATGGTTCAACAACCCGCATAATCCGGGGATGACGGCGCTCTACATGGAGCGCTATCTGAACTACGGCCTCACCCGCTCAGAGCTGCAGTCCGGCAAGCCGATCATCGGCATCGCCCAGACCGGCAACGACCTCTCCCCCTGCAACCGGCATCATATCGAGCTTGCCCACCGTGTCCGCGAAGGCATCCGCGAGGCCGGCGGCATTGCGATGGAATTCCCGACCCACCCGATCCAGGAGACCGGCAAGCGCCCGACCGCGGCGCTCGACCGCAACCTCGCTTATCTCGGCCTGGTCGAGATCCTCTACGGCTATCCGCTCGACGGCGTGGTGCTGACCACCGGCTGCGACAAGACCACCCCGGCCTGCATGATGGCGGCGGCGACCGTGAACCTGCCCGCGATCGTGCTGTCGGGCGGCCCGATGCTCAACGGCTGGCATGCCGGCGAGCGCACCGGCTCCGGCACCATCGTCTGGAAGTCGCGCGAGCGGCTTGCCGCCGGCGAGATCGATTATGAAGAGTTCATGGAGATCGTGGCGTCCTCGGCGCCCTCGGTCGGCCATTGCAACACCATGGGCACGGCGTCGACCATGAACGGGCTCGCCGAAGCGCTCGGCTTCTCGCTGCCGGGCTGCGCGGCCATCCCCGCCCCCTACCGCGAGCGCGGCCAGATCGCCTACGAGACCGGCAAGCGCGCCGTCGAGATGGTCTGGGAAGACCTCAAGCCGTCGGACATCCTGACCCGCAAGGCGTTCGAGAACTGCATTGTCATCAACTCGGCGATCGGCGGCTCGACCAACGCGCCGATCCACATCAATGCGCTGGCCCGCCACATCGGCGTGGAGCTGTCGATCGACGACTGGCAGAAATTCGGCCACGACGTGCCGCTGCTGGTCAACATGCAGCCGGCCGGCTTCTATCTCGGCGAGGAATTCCACCGCGCCGGCGGCGTGCCGGCCGTGGTGCGCGAATTGATGAAGCACAAGCGCATCCATGAGGACGCGGTCACGGTGAACGGCCGCGGCATCGGCGAGAACTGCAAGGATGCGCCCAAGCCCGATAACGACGTGATCCGGGCCTATGACAAGCCGCTGGTGAAGGATGCGGGCTTCCTGGTGCTGAGGGGCAATCTGTTCGATTCCGCGATCATGAAGACCTCTGTGATCTCCAAGGAATTCCGCGACCGCTACTTGAGCAGCCCCGGGGATCTCAACGCCTTCGAGGGCCGCGCCATCGTGTTCGAGGGCCCGGAGGATTATCACGCGCGGATCGACGATGCCTCGCTCGACATCGACGAGCGCTGCGTGCTGTTCATCCGCGGCACCGGCCCGATCGGCTATCCCGGCGGCGCCGAGGTCGTAAACATGCAGCCGCCGGCCGCCCTGATCAAGCGCGGCATCCACTCCCTGCCCTGCATCGGCGACGGCCGCCAGTCGGGCACCTCGGGCTCGCCGTCGATCCTGAACGCCTCACCGGAAGCGGCCGCCAACGGCGGGCTCGCGATCCTCAAGACCGGCGACAAGGTCCGCATCGACCTCAACAAGGGCAGCGCCAATATCCTGATCTCGGACGACGAGCTGAAGAAGCGCCACGCCGAGCTGAAGGCCAATGGCGGCTTCAAGCATCCGGCGAACCAGACGCCGTGGCAGGAGCTCTATCGCAACACGGTTGGCCAGCACGCCACCGGCGCCTGCGTGGAGATCGCCACACGCTACCAGAACGTCGCCGGCACCTTCGGTGTGGCGCGGGATAATCACTAGCAGCCACACCGTCATTGCGAGCGAAGCGAAGCAATCCAGAGATATCTCCGCGGAGACAGTCCTGGATTGCTTCGTCGCACCAGCGCAAAATTGCCTTGCAATTTTGTCGCGGGCTCCTCGCAATGACGTGGGGTTGGCATTCGAATGAACACAAGGGAGAATAACATGGCAGACCGCCTCAAGGGTAAGCGCGCCGTCATCACGGCTGCAGCCGCAGGCATCGGGCGCGCATGCGCCCTCGCATTCGCGCGTGAAGGCGCAACCGTCATCGCCACCGACATCAACGAGGCCGGCATCGCGGGCCTGACCAAGGAAGGCATCGCCGAGACCGCAAAGCTCGACGTGCGCAACACCGCCGACGTCAACGCCTTCGCCAAGCGGATCGGCAAGATCGACATTCTGCTCAATGCAGCCGGCTTCGTGCATCACGGCACCATCCTGGAGTGCTCGGAAGAGGATTTTGATTTCTCGTTCGACCTCAACGTCAAGTCGATGCACCGGACCATCAAGGCATTCCTGCCCGGGATGCTCGCGGGCGGTGGCGGCAGCATCGTCAACATCTCGTCCTGCGCGGCATTGCGACCGCCGGCGAACCGCTACGTCTACAGCTCGTCGAAAGCAGCGGTGTCGCTGCTGACGCGCGCTGTCGCGCTCGACTTCATCACCAAGGGCATCCGCTGCAACGCGATCTGCCCCGGCACTGTCGAGACGCCGTCGATGCTTGATCGCGCCGCAGCCCAAGGGCCGCAGGGCAAAGAGATGTTCGTCTCCCGCCAGAAGATGGGCCGGCTCGGCACCGCCGACGAGATCGCGTCCATGGCGGTCTATCTCGGCAGTGACGAAAGCGCCTTCACCACCGGCGTCGACCTCGTCGTCGACGGCGGCTATATGCTCTGATCACTCCGGGGATCACATCTCATGAACAAGATTGATCTCAACGGCCGCGTCGCTGTCGTCACCGGCGGCGCGCAGGGTTTTGGCCGCGCGATCGCCGAGCGCTTCGTAGCTTCCGGCGCCAGGGTCGCGATCTGGGATTTCGACGCCGCGCTGGCCGAGAAGACGGCGAAGGAGATCGGCGACAACGCCCGTGTCTTCAAGGTCGACGTCACCGACACCGCCGGCGTCGATCAGGCGCGCGACGCGACGCTTGCCGCCTTCGGCAAGATCGACATCCTCGTCAACAATGCCGGCATCGCCGGCGTCAACAAGCCGGTCTGGGAGACCGATCTCGAGGAATGGCGCAAGGTGCTGCGCATCAACCTCGACGGCCCCTTCATCGTCTGCAAGGCCATCGTGCCTGTGATGCTCAAGCAGAAATACGGGCGGATCGTGAACATCGCCTCGATCGCCGGCAAGGAAGGCAATCCGAACGCCTCGCACTATTCGGCGTCCAAGGCCGGACTGATCGCGCTGACGAAGTCGCTCGGCAAGGAGCTCGCCGCCCATGACATTCTCGTGAACGCGGTGACGCCGGCTGCGGCGAAGACGGCGATCTTCGACCAGATGACGCAGCAGCATATCGACTTCATGCTGGCGAAGATCCCCAAAGCGCGCTTCGTCCTGGTGGAAGAGCTCGCCGCGATGGCGGCGTGGCTTGCATCCGAAGATTGTGCCTTCTCCACCGGCGCGGTCTTTGATATTTCCGGGGGACGGGCGACCTACTGAAGCACTGGCCGTCCGAGGGGGCTGACCATGGACCTAGGACGTCGGGATTTTGTGAAGCTCGCAGCGAGCGCAGGCGCGCTGCCGCTGCTGTCATCGACGACACTCGCGCAGCTCGCACCCAACCCGCCGAGCATCCGCCCGCCCTCGCCGGCCGAGCGCACGGCGATGAGCCGGCTGGCGCAGACCTTCATGGACAAATTCGAGGTGCCGGGGCTCTCCTTCGCGATCGGCTATGCGGGTGCGATCGTCCATCAGGTCGCCTTCGGCGTTGCCGATCGCGAGCAGAATGAAGCAGCGACGCCGCAGCATCTGTTTCGCATCGCCAGCGTCAGCAAGATGATCACCTCGGTCACGCTGTTCAGGCTGATCGAGGAGAATCGCGTCAAGCTCACCGACCGCGTGTTCGGCCCCGGCGCGCTGCTCGGCACCGACTACGGCGCGCCGCCCTACTCGCGCGGCATTGACCAGATCACGCTCGAGCATCTCCTGACGCATACCGGCGGCGGCTGGACCAACGACAACAGCGATCCCATGTTCACGCATCCGCACATGGACCATGCGCAGCTGATCACGTGGACGCTGGCGAACCGGCCGCTGGACCGTCCGCCGGGGCAGCACTACGCCTACTCCAATTTTGGCTATTGCGTGCTGGGCCGCGTCATCGAGAAGCTCACCGGCCAGCACTACGCCGAACACGTCCGCACCGAGGTGCTCGGGCGCTGCGGCGTCACCGACATGACGATCGCCGGCAACACCCGCGATCAGCGCCAGCCCGGCGAGGTCGCCTATTACTGCAAGGTCGAAAGTCCCTACGAGATGAATGTCCGGCGGATGGATTCCCATGGCGGCTGGATCGCGACGCCGACGGACCTCGTGCAATTCCTGATGCACGTCGACGGCTATGCCCGGCCTGCGAACATCCTGCGGCCGCGCAGCATCGAGGTCATGACCACGGCGCCGAGCTACAGTGCGGACTACGCCAAGGGCTTTTGCATCAACAAGTCAGGAAACTGGTGGCACAATGGCAGCCTGCCCGGTACCAGCACCATTGCGGTCAGAACCCATGGCGGCTTCTGCTGGGCCGCCTTCACCAATGTGAGCCGGCCGAACACCAGGATGGATGACGAACTCGATGAGCTCAATTGGAACATGGCCCGCCAGGTCAGCGAATGGCGGGTGGCCTGAACCATGATCCGGGAAGGTGGATGCCTGTGCGGCGCGGTGCGGTTCAAGGCGGAGGGCGAGCCGCTGAACGTGCGCATCTGCCATTGTCGCATGTGCCAGAAGGCGATGGGCTCGCCCTACTTCGCCCGCGCCCAGTTCGACCAGAAAGCGCTGACCGTCGAGGGCGACACCGGCCGCTATGCGTCGTCGGAGAATATCGACCGCGTGTTCTGCAAGACATGCGGCACGCGGCTATTCTCCTGGCGCCGCAACGGTACGCTGGCGGGCGTGGCGCTCGCGACCTTCGACGACCGCAACGCCTTCACACCGACCGAGCATATCTGGGTCAGCGAGAAGATCGGCTGGGTCACGCTCGAGGAAAGTATAATCCAATATATGGGGACGATCCCGACGTAGCCCCTCCGGCGGCAGGCACCGCGCCAAGACAAGCCTCGGTGCCAAGGCTGCCGGGCCCGACCGATCATTTGCAGCGTGGCATTTCGGAACCGGCCACCCTATGTTGAGGTGAAGCGTTGCTGCACCGCCGGTTTGGCCGGGTCGTCTGCAAGGCGACAGGCAAAACCGGGATACGCGACGTGAACATTTCCTACTATGACCTCTCGGTGTGGGTGCTGCCGCTGGTGCTCGCCATCACCTTCCATGAAGCCGCGCACGGTTTCGTCGCGCATCGTCTTGGCGATAACACGGCCTTCCAGCTCGGCCGCGTCAGCTTCAACCCGCTCCGCCACATCGACCCGTTCGGCACATTGATCCTGCCGGCGATGCTGCTGTTTGCGCATTCGCCGTTCCTGTTCGGCTACGCTAAGCCGGTCCCGGTGAATTATCGCAATCTCAAGAATCCCAGGCTCGACATGGTCTGGGTCGCCCTGGCCGGCCCCGTCACCAACATCCTGCTGGCGCTCGCAGCGGGCCTCGCTCTCCATGCGCTGCCCTGGGCTCCGGCCGGTTCGGCGCAATGGATATTCGACAACCTCAAGAATGCGCTGCTGATCAACGCCGTGCTGGCGGTCTTCAACATGATGCCGATCCCGCCGCTCGACGGCGGACGGGTTGCGGTCGGGCTGTTGCCGCGGCCGCTCGCCCTGCCCCTGTCGCGGCTCGAGCCGTTCGGCATGATGATCCTGATTGCGCTCTTGATCCTGTTGCCGCTGGCGGGTTCCCAGTTCGGTCTAAATCTTGATGTTATTTCAGCAATACTGCGAACGTTGACCGGTTATGTGATTCAAGCTGTTCTCTTGCTGACCGGCAATGCGTAGTTGAAGCGTTAAAGATCCTGCACTTCAAGACTCTGCACTTGAATATCCTGCACTTGAAGACAAAGCCGAAGGGCTAGAGGCCAACTTGGTCAAAGCTGCCGATATGCTGATCGCGCGACGCGCCGACACCCGTGCCCGCGCCGATTTCGCCACCTGGAAGATGATGGCCAAGCTGAATGGGTTGTCGGCTCTGCCCGAGGACGCACAGGGCTTCCTCGACGGCTACAAGAAGCTCTTGCAGCGAATGAGCGAGGGCGAAGCGGCAGAGGCCACCATCGCCGAGGTCTACAAATCCTATTATCTGGAGATGGGCGGCGCCGGGAACCCGCCCGATGTCCGCAGTCGGCCGGCTGAGCCGGTGGCGGACAATGTTACCGCCTTCCGGCGCCCGGCCCCCAAGCCAAAGAAGGCCGCCAGGTTCGGGGCGACGATGTTTGGTGGAACCGAGAAGCGCCCCCTCCCGGTGGCGCTGATCTTCGCCTGCCTGATTGTGGTCTACGTCTCGATCAAGCTCTACTGGCGCTGACGGCTAAAGCGCGATGACGTCATCGCGCTTTAGCCTATTGTTTAAGCATGATCTTTTCGGAAAACCGCTTCGCACTTTTCCGGATCATGCTCTGGCCGCTTATTTCGACGGCTTCTTGAAATTCACCGGCAGGCTGAAGGCGAACTGATCGTCCGTGAGGTCGGCCGGTGGGACCGGCACGGGATCAGAGCGGCGCACCATGGAGATGGCCTCGCTGTCGAAGGCGGGATCGCCCGAGGACTCGGCCACGTCGACGGAAACCACATTGCCGCGTCGGTTCAGGACCAGGCTGAGCTTGACCGTCGTCGTCTTGCTCTTGTCCTTGGGATAGCGCTTGTGAAGCTCGAAATAGGCGCTGATCCGCTTGCCCCACTCGGCCGTCAGCTTGCGAATATCCTTGCCGATGCCCTGGTGTGGGGCGGCCGCCTTCTCATCCTCGCGCGCGTCTTCGTTCAGGGCCTGCCTCGCCGATTCCTGCGCGTTCGGCATCTCCTCGACCGCCTGGGTTTCGACCTTGGCCACCTTGGTGGTGTCCTCGACCGGCTTCTTGGAGTCGTTTTCGGTGACGAGGCGGTCCGGGTCTTCGGCTTCCTGAGGTATTTCCTTCGGCAGGTCAGTCTCTTTCACCTCGGCCTGCTGCTGCATCTGTTGCGGCTGGAACTGCGAGGCTTCGCTGTCCGGGCCAGGCGGCAGATCCGTCTCCGGGAGCTTCGGCGAGGTCATCTCGACGGCATATTCGGCGCCGTTGGCGCCGAGGCCGTCGTCACCGTCGTCGGCACGAAGGTTGGCGAGGGCCAGCGCGGCCCCGCCGAGATGCAGGCCGATCGCGGCAATCGCGGCCAGAATCCAGAGCCGCCGCGATGGTTTCGCCTCGATCACAGGGTCGGACATCGCGCTGCCATCAGGGTTGGACCGCCCCCTGCGCCGGCCCAGCCGCCGCAGGAGGTGCTTCGAGCGCCACCAGCTTGATCCGAGAATAGCCGCCGGACCGCAGGATTTCCATGACGCCCATCAACTCGCCGTAAGGCACGGCCTTGTCGGCGCGGAGGAACACGTATTTGTCCTTGCTCATGTCGGCGATCCCGTCGAGCGAGCTGACCAGATCGGTCCGCTTGACCGTATTTTCTCCGATCGCGAGCGTCAGATCGGGCTTGATGCTGACATAGGTCGGCTTGTCCGGCTTCTTCTGTGGCGTCGCGCTCGAGGTCGGCAGGTCGATCGGCAGATCGACCGTCGACAGAGGTGCAGCGACCATGAAGATGATCAGCAGCACCAGGATGACGTCGATGAACGGCGTGACGTTGATCTCATGCGTTTCCGCGAAATCGTCGTCGTCATCGTTGTCGGTGAGCGAGACTGCCATGGCCTACTCCGCCGCGCGCGAATGCGCGCTGCCGTGACTGCGATCGAGATCGCGCGACAACAGCCGGGCCGCAGCACCCGAGGCGCGGCTGACGAGCTCGAGATAGCTCTTCGTCACGCGCGAGAAGTGATTGTAGATGATGACGGCGGGGATCGCCGCGACGAGGCCGATGGCGGTGGCGAGCAGCGCCTCGGCGATGCCCGGCGCGACCACCGCGAGGTTGGTGGTCTGCGACTTCGAGATGCCGATGAAGCTGTTCATGATGCCCCACACGGTGCCGAACAGGCCGACGAAGGGCGATGTCGAACCGATGGTGGCGAGGAAGCCCATTCCGATGCGGATGCGCCGCTGCTCCGCGCGCACGATCTCGGCGAAGCTCGAGGCCGCGCGCTCCTTGATGCCGGTATCGCTGGACAGGCCGGCCGACATCCGCGCCTCACGCAGCGCGGCCGTCAGGAACGACGGCAGGATGCCCTCCTTGCTGCCGAGCGCCATCTGGGCTTCCGCAAGCGAGCGCACCTCCGCGACCTTCTTCAACGCCGAACGGAGCTTGGCGGACGCGACCGACAGCTCGATCGACTTCGCGATAAACACCGTCCAGGTCACGAGCGAGGCGAAGGCAAGCCCGATCATCACCGCCTTCACGATGATGTCCGCCGACATGAACATAACCCAGGGCGACAGTTCCTTCATCGCCGGCACGATGCCGGCCTTCGCAGTGCCACCCGTGTCGGATGCCGGGGCCACGGCAGCCTCGGTCGCGCTGGGCGCGGCGGCTGCAGGCCTAGCCGCCGTGGGGGCGGCAATCGATGGCGCGGGTGCCGTAATCGCGCTGGGCTGTGCCGCGACGGCGGGAGCAGCCGGAGCCGGCTGAGCCGCCACAGGTGCCGGTGCCGCAACCGGCCGTGCCGGCGCGGCCGGCTGGGTTTGCGTCTGGGCAGAAACAGGAGCAGCGAGCCAGGTGGCCGCCAGCAGCACGGCTGCAGCGAGGCTTGCTTGGAAAGATGTGATCTTCATACTTCGGCCCAGATGCGAATGAGGTTGTGATAGATACCCGTCAATTTGACCGTTTCGGGATCGTCACGCCCGAGCCGAGCCACCAGTGCCTGAATGGCGGTGTCGAGGTCAAAGATCATGCTGCGGGCTTGATCTTCCCGTATCATGCTCTGAACCCAGAAGAAAGACGCAACCCGCGCCCCTCTGGTCACCGGGGTGACCAGATGCAGGCTGGTCGAGGGATAGAGCACGCAGTCCCCGGCTGGCAACTTGACTTCGTGCGAGCCGTAGGTGTCCTCGATCACAAGTTCGCCACCGTCGTAATCCTCGGGCTCGCTGAGGAACAGCGTGACCGAGAGATCCGTGCGGATGCGAAGGCCGGTCAGCCGGTCGCCGCGGATCGCGTTGTCGACATGCAGTCCGAAATGGTGGCCGCTGTCCGCCGCATAGCGGTTGAACAGCGGCGGAAAGATCTGAAGCGGGATCGCCGCGGCCAGAAATCGCGGGTTCGCCGTCAGCGCCGAGATGATACGATGGCCGAGCTTGCGCGCGACCTCGCTATCCGGCGGCAACTGCTCGTTGCGCTTGACCATGGCCGACTGCGCGCCCGCGGTGGAACGGCCGTCCTCCCATTCGTTGGCGTCCATGATGCGGCGGAAATCCGCCACGTCATCCTTGCTCAGGACACCGTCTATGCATGTCAGCATGGCACCTCGTCATCTCTCCATCAGTAGCGCGCAGAGATCACCAGGTAGGCGGCGCGGCCCGGTGCTTCCAGCACGAAGGGCGCGGCGCTCTGGTACAGTGCGTCATAGTAGCGTTTGTCGAAGATGTTGTTGACGAACAGCTTGAGCTGCCAGTTCTTGTCGATCTTGGCTTCCGCGAACGCGTCGAACCGCCAGTAGCTCGGGATCGACGTGCCCTGGTTGGCCGCGAGGAATGTGCCGCCGTAAATCTTCGAGCGGTACACCGCCTGGCCACCAAGTTCCCACGTGTCGTTCAGCTGGTACTTGCTGAGCATGCTGAATGACTGATGCGCCACGTTCGAGAGCGGCAGGCCGACGTTCGTCGCGTAGAGAATTGGGTTCGCAGGCGGAATTAGCGACTTCGTGACTTCCGATTGCATCAGCACCAGACCGCCGAAGACGCTCCATTTGTCGGTGATCTTACCGCCGACGCCGAGGTCGATACCGCGGATGCGATAGGCTGCACCTGCAGTGATGAGGGATACGATGCTTCCTCCGGCCCCTGCCACATTGCGGGATTCACGCGCGTTGTCCTTCTCGGTCTGGAACAACGCAGCGGTCAGCAACAGATGCCTGTTGAACAGCTCCCATTTGGTCCCCAACTCGATCGCCTTGTTCTTTTCGGGACCGAAGATCTGGTTCGGATTCCCGTTGAGTGACGGAGCAAGGCCACCATACTGAACGCTCGTCCCGTCGAATTCAGCACCGACTGGGTTCGATGATGTGGCATAGGCAACATAAACACTGCCGTTCGGCAGCGGCTTCAGCGTCAGACCGAGATTGAAGTTCGGCAATCCGTACTCTTGCTGCTGCTGACCGAAGGTATTGGCGACACCGCCAACGGTGCCATACCCGCTCACCTTGATGTTGTAGTCATCATAGCGGAAGCCGCCATTCAGGATGAGCAGATCGTTGTAGTTCGCACTGTCCATCACATAGACACTCTTGGTGTCGATTGTGACCTTGGTGGGCAAACCCGACAGACCTCCGGGAATTCCGAACGGAAGATTCGTGAACTGCGGATTGAAGACGCTAACGCCGGATAACGATCCGGTTCCGCTGAAGCCGCCCAGGGTTTCGGAGCTAAGACCGAGATATTTGTCGATCGACAACCTTTCATTGTCGTATTCGAAACCGGCGAGCGCGGTGTGCTTGAAGCCGGCATCGTCGTTGAACTTGTAGGTCGCCTCGGTCTGATTGGCGATCACGTTGACAGTCTGGAAGCGGCTCTGCGGATTGGCGCTGAGTGTCGAGGCCGAAAGCGGCGTGGCAAGAACCGGACCCTCCGGGAGCGTACCGATGTAATTCTGGGTTGAATAGGAATCCCGGAACTTGTTGGTGATCAGCAAATCAGGCGTGATCTGAACTTCGGCATTGAGCGAGCCAATGTCCTGCCCCGTCCGGAAGAAGTCACGGTTGGCGAAGCCGTACCAGTTGTTGCGATTGGCGCCGAAGTCGGGGAACGGTCCGCCCGCGGTGCTGGCCGTGCTCGGCCGGTAGTAGGGCACACCGAAATCCGGCAGTCCGGTCAGCTCGGTGTGGATGTAGTTGGCCTGGATCTTGACCGCATCAATCGGCTTCCAGGTCGTGGCCACAAATGCGCCGTCGCGATTGTCCTTGACGTAATCGCGTCCGGCGACGCCCGCGTCCTGAAACATGCCGCCCGCACGCACCGACCAGGTCGAATCGATCACCTGGTTGACGTCGAGCACGACACGCTTGGTCTTGTCGGTGCCAAACGTGGTGTCCATGTTGTAGAAGCTCTTCTCGGTGGTCGCCTGCTTGGTGACGATGTTGATCGCGCCACCGGCCGTGCCACGGCCTGCGAAAGTCGATCCCGGCCCGCGCAAAATCTCGACCTGCTCGGTGAAGAAATTTTCACGAACGCTGACACCGGAATCGCGCACGCCATCGATGAAGACGTCGTTGCGGGCATCGAAGCCGCGGATGAAGAAGCGGTCGCCGAAGGCGTTGCCGCCCTCGCCCGTGCCCAGGGTCACACCGGCGGTGCTGAGAATGGCCTGCTTTAGCGTCGTGGCGTTCTTGTCCTCGAGCACTTCCTTGCTCAGAACAGTGATCGACTTTGGCGTGTCGACCAACTTCTCCGGAAACTTGCCGCCTGCCTGGACATGATCGACCTTGTAGGGCGCAGCCGGGTCCGCATAGGGATTGCGATCGGGCGCCGGACCGGCCGCATCGAGAACCGGGCCGGTTGCGGCCTGCTGACGCTGTGCGGCACGGCGCAGCGCGTTGCGGGCGCGGACCTGCTCGGGCGTCGGCTTCGCCGCGGTGGAGCGCGGCCGCTCCTTCGGCGCGTCGACGTTCACGGGCGGCAGAGTTGACTGCTGAGCCTGCGCGCCGGTCGAGACGGACGCGACCGCAATCAAGCCTGCAACGGTGGAAACGGTCTTGCCTGCCGCGGCATCGAAATTGCTGCCAAATGATCCCCGCGCCGCGGTCGAACGCAACGACCGCGGAGTTCTCGCCATACCCATCCTACGCCCCATTCCATTTCTGCAGTGTGTCGCATTGCGACAATGCGACACACTGGTGGTAACGAGCGGGGCAAAGGGGGTCAACGAAGTCACGGCAGCAGCAACCTTGAATCGATCCAGATCAAAACGATTCTAAACTCGAGCTTGAACCGTTCTAAATTCGAGTTTGTAGGCGTTCTAAACTGGAGCCGGTGTATGACCCTGCAATGCCGGCTCTCGCGCATCGCAATGGGTAACGGAAGCAGAGGGATACCTGCCGTAGCAGGCACCCCGGGTTTGGATCGGCGCAATCAGAACTTCATCAGAACTTCATCAGAACTTGGCCGTCGTGATCAGATAGAACGCCCGCCCCGGCGCGACCGCGACGAACGGCACGGCGCTGCGATAGAGCGTGTCGTAGTAGAGCTTGTTGGTGAGGTTCTGCGCGTAGAACTTCATGGTCCAGTTTTTGTCGATCTTCTTCTCGACGAACGCGTCGAAGCGCCAGTAGCTCGGTAGCTCGTTGCCGGTGTTGGCCGCGAACGTGCCGCCATAGACCTTGGAGCGGTACACGGCCTGTCCGCCGACTTCCCAATCGCCGTCGAACTTGTACTTGGTCAGCATGCTGAACGACTGGTGCGCGACGTTGGCGAGTTGCAGGCCGAGATTGGAGGCGATGTTGCTCTGCGTCACCTTGGACTGCATCAGCACTAGGCCACCGAAGATGCTCCAGCGATCGGTGATCTTGCCCTCGGCCTCGATATCGATGCCCTGGATGCGGTAGGCCGCATTCGAGGTCAGCAAACCCGCGGCGTTGGTCTCGCGCGCGTTGTCCTTCGTGGTCTGGAACAGCGCCGCGCTGACCAGCAGGTGACGATCGGCGAGCTCCCACTTGGTGCCAACCTCGGCCGCCTTGTTGCGCTCGGGTCCCAGCAGAACGGTCGTGTTGGCGGGAACGCCGCCGTAATCGGTGGCGGTCGCGTCAAGCTCCGACCCGAACGGATTGGCCGAGGTCGCATAGGCCGCATAGATGCTGCCGATCGACGTCGGCTTGTAGACCAGGCCGACGTTGTAGTTGACCAGATCGGAGTTCATTTTCAGATAGGCCGCGTTGGTGGACGAGCTCATGCTGTAGCCGTCATAGCGGATGCCGCCATTGACGATGATGGTGTCCTGCCAGTTCGCAGTGTCCATGACGTAGACGCTGCTGGTGTTGACGCCATAGCGTGTCGGATTGCCCGTCAGCGACGGCGTACCGAAGCCACCGACATAAGTGGACTGGGGTGAGTAGAGATTGATCCCCGGGAGAGCCCCGTTGCTCGTGAAGCCGGCGCCGGCCAGCTCCGATGCGAGGCCCGAATAACGGTCGATAGAGATGTTCTCGTTGGTGTATTCAACGCCCAACACCGCCGTGTGCTTGACCCCGCCGGTGTCGAGCTTGAACGTGGCCTCGTTCTGGTTGGCCCACACATCCACGGTCTGGTAGCGGCTCTGCGCACTCGCCGTCGTGGTCCAGAGCAGCGGATTGATGTTGGTCGTCACCGGGTTCTGCGGCAGCGTGCCGATATAGTTGAGCAGCGAATGCTCGCCGCGCACCTTGCTGCTCAGTGTGATGGCGTCGTTGACCTTGTACTCCGCGGTCGCAGTGCCGAAATCCTGCCGCGCGGTCTGGAAGTCGCGGTTGAGAAAGCCGTACCAGGTCCCGCGCGGAATGCCGGCCGACGTCACCGGCACGTTGCCCTGCTTGTAATAGGGCACGCCGAAATCGGGCAGGCCGCTGAGATCGGTGTGGACGTAGTTCGTCGTGATCTTAATGTCGTTGGTCGGGGTATACTTGGTCGACAGGAAGGTGCCCCAGCGATCGTCAGTCACGTAGTTGCGGCCGGCGACATTGGCGTCCTGGAACAGGCCGCCGGTGCGCACCGAGAACGAGGGATCGACGACCTGGTTGACGTCGAGCGTGACGCGCTTGGTCCTGTCGGTCCCGAACTCGGTATCCATCCGCTTGAAGTTGACGTCGCCGGCCTGCTTGGTCACGATGTTGATGGCGCCGCCGGCGGTGCCGCGGCCCGCATAGGACGATGCCGGTCCGCGCAAAATCTCGATCTGCTCGGTGAAGAAGTTCTCCCGGATCGACACGGCGGGATCGCGGATACCGTCGATGAAGACGTCGTTGCGCGCATCGAAGCCGCGGATGAAGAAGCGGTCGCCGAAGGCGTTGCCGCCCTCGCCAGATCCCAGCGTCACACCAGCGGTCGAGCGCCCGATCTCCTTCAGCGTCGTGGCGTTCTTGTCCTCCAGCACTTCCTTGCTGAGCACAGTGATCGTCTTCGGCGTGTTCAGCATCGGCTCGGGAAACCTGCCGGAGGCCTGGACGTGGTCGACCTTGTAGGGCGCAGCCGGATCGGCATAGGGATTGCGATCGACGGCATCGGCCGGCGCCGGTGCGGCGGCGGCAGCCTGCTGCTGCGCCTGCTGGCGCTGCGCGGCGCGGCGAAGCGCGTTGCGCGCACGGACCTGCTCCGGCGTCGGCTTCGAGGCCGCCGGACGCGAACGCTCGACCGGTGCATCGACATTCACCGGCGGCAGGCTCGACTGCTGCGCCTGCGCGCCGCTCGACATCGACGCCACCGCGATCAGGCCGGCAACGGCCGACACCGCCTTGCCGGAATTGCCATCGAGTTCAAATGAATTTCTTGCCGCGATCGCACGCAACGATCGCGGAGCCACCGCGAGCCCCATTCCAACACACCCCATTTAAAGTTCGTCGATACGCAACATGCGCGACGAACGACGAGGTGGTGCTATCCATCACGAAAAATCAGGTCAATGCGAGCAGGCGCGCGCGACCACTTGAATCGCTCTAGTTCAAATCGATTCTAAAATTGCGAATCTGAAATAACCGAAAATGTCGCGCGACACGTTGAAGCAGCCAGACACAGCCGCGCTTGTCTTCGCGCGTCATTTTGCGCAGCCGTCAGTCGCTGCTCGGCGGCTTCATCAGCGAGAACAATTCGTCGACGTTGCGCTGCGCGGTCGCGCGCACGCGATCGGAATTGTCCATGCCGGCGATATTGACGCCGTTGACCACGGCTTTGATCTCGTCTCGGAAGTCGGTGAGGAAGCGCAAGGGATCGCGCTGCTCATTGGCGACGCGTGCGATCAATCCCGTGATCAGAATCTGACACGCGATCAGCTTGCCGTTCAGCTCGTCCATCATATGCTCCCGTTGTGGCGGGCCGATATGAACGACACTGATTTTCCTGACAACCGAAACGGCACACGGCCGGTTTAGAACCGTCCTAATTGCGATCACTCCGAAACTTTGAAGATGCGTCCTGCCGCGTGCAACGCCACGCGCATGAGTGACCACTCACGCGGTCCGCGAGCACTGCCCAGCTTTTGCACTTTGCCGGCTTACAGCGGGAAAATGCAGCACTGCACACCGCGGCGTCACCCGTCTGCCTAAGGGGTGCAAAGCTTTCCAATTGTTTAGGATTCTCAACCGATAGTGCTGTTTACACTGGAACTTGGCGTGTATTATACAACAGGCGCCGGGAACCCGTTTGCTGGCGTCGCATTTCGTTCCTTTGGGCATACAAGCCGATACGAATAGATATGAAAAAGTCACGGCCGATCCTGTGGATTGTCATCATCGCAGCTGTGGCCGGAGGCGGCTATTACGGTTGGCAGCGCTTCTCGGCGTCTGAGGCCGCGAAAGCCCAGACCGCGCAGAAGGGTCCGCCGCGGGCCCCCGCCGTGCCCGTCAGCGTTGCGCCGGTCCAGAAGGCCGACTTCCCGGTCTACCTCACCGGCCTCGGCACGGTGCAGGGCTTCAACACCGTACAAGTCCGGACCCGGGTGGACGGCCAGATCGACAAGATTGCCTTCACCGAGGGCCAAATGGTCAAGCAAGGCGATCTCCTGGTCGAGATCGATCCGCGCCCGTTCCAGGCCGCCTTCGATCAGGCCAAGGCCAAGAAGGCGCAGGACGAGGCCAATCTCGCCAACGCCAATCTCGATCTGCAGCGCTACACCAAGCTCGGTGAATTCGCGACGCGGCAGCAAACCGATACGCAACGCTCCACCGTTGCCCAGCTCACCGCCCAGATCGCCGCCGACGAAGCCGCGATCGCCAACGCCCAGACCCAGCTCGACTACACCCAGGTCAAGTCGCCGATCACCGGCGTCGCCGGCCTGCGCCAAGTCGATATCGGCAACATCGTCAACGCCTCGACCCAGACCGGCGTCGTCACCATCGCCCAGGTCGAGCCGATCACGGTGATCTTCACAGCGCCCGAAGACCAGCTGCCTTATATCAGCGAGGGCCAGAAGTCCGGCGAGCTCAAGGTGATTGCGTTCACCACCGACGGCAAGAAGACGCTGGCCGAGGGTAAGCTCGCCGTCATCAACAACCAGGTCGATACGACCAGCGGGACTATTCGGCTCAAGGCGGTGTTCGCCAACAAGGAACACACGCTGTGGCCGGGACAATCGGTGTCGACACGCCTGCTGGTGCGGACCCTGAAGGATGCGACCATCGTCCCCGACGACGCGGTGCTGCATTCCACCAACGGCCTCTACGCCTATACCGTCGGCCAGGACAACAAGGCCGAGGCTCGCAAGATCAAGGTCAACTACGCCATCGACGGACGTTCGGTCGTCGAGGAAGGATTGAGCCCAGGTCAACAAGTCATCACCGGCGGTCAATACAAAGTGCAGCCCGGAAGTCTCGTGTCGACGGCCGTGGCGAGTTCGGATCCGGTTCAGAAAAGCAAGGTTCAGCAGGAATGACCGAAGGCGGGATTTCGGCACCTTTCATCCGTTATCCCATCGGCACATCGCTGCTGATGGCCGGCATTCTTTTTGTCGGTCTCGTGGCCTATCCCCTGCTGCCGGTCGCCCCGCTGCCGCAGGTGGACTTCCCGACGATCCAGATTACGGCCAACCTGCCGGGCGGCAGCCCGGAGACGATGGCTTCGTCGGTTGCGCAGCCGCTGGAGCGCCAGTTCGCCCAGATTCCCGGCATCGCGCAGATGACCTCGACGAGCTATCTGGGCACTGCCTCGATCACCATCCAGTTCGACCTCAACCGCAGCATCGACGGCGCCGCCAACGACGTGCAGGGCGCCATCAACGCCGCCAGCGGCCAGCTGCCGAAGAACCTGCCCTCGCCGCCGACCTATCGCAAGGTGAACCCGGCGGACTCGCCGATCCTGCTGCTGTCGGCGACGTCGGACACGCTGCCGCTGACCACTGTCAGCGATTCGATTGACGCCCAGCTCGCCCAGCAGATCAGCCAGATCTCCGGCGTCGCGCAGGTGTTCATCGGCGGCCAGCAGAAGCCATCGGTTCGCGTGCAGGTCGACCCGGCGAAACTCGTGGCCAAGGGCCTGTCCCTGGAGGACGTGCGCAGCGCGATCGCGATCACCACGGTCGACAGCCCCAAGGGCAATATCGACGGCGACAAGCGCGCCTACACGATCTATGCCAACGACCAATTGTTGCAGTCCAAGGATTGGAACGACGTCATCATCGCCTACCGCAACGGCGGCCCCTTGCGCATCAAGGACATCGGCCAGGCTGTCACCGGCGCCGAGGATGCCAAGCAGGCAGCCTGGGCCAACGGCAAACGCGGCGTGTTCCTGGTGGTGTTCAAGCAGCCCGGCGCCAACGTCATCGAGACCGTCGACAGGATCAAGGCCACCCTGCCTCGGCTCGTTGCTGCAATCCCACCCGCGATCAAGATCGAGCTGATCAGCGACCGCACCACGACGATCCGCGCCGCCGTCGAGGACGTCCAGTTTACGCTGCTGCTGACCATTTTTCTCGTGGTGATGGTGATCTTCGTCTTCCTGCGCAGTTTCTGGGCAACCGTCATCCCCGCCATCACGGTGCCACTGGCGCTTCTAGGCGCCTGCGCCTTGATGTGGGTATTCGGCTATTCGCTCGACAACCTGTCGCTGATGGCGCTCACGATCGCGGTCGGATTCGTCGTCGACGACGCCATCGTGATGCTCGAGAACATCACGCGCTACATCGAGGAAGGCGAAAAGCCGCTCGCCGCCGCCTTCAGAGGCTCCAAGGAAATCGGCTTCACCATCGTGTCGATCAGTGTCTCGCTGGTCGCGGTGCTGATCCCGCTGCTGCTGATGGGCGGCATCATCGGACGCCTGTTCCGCGAGTTCGCCGTCGTGCTGGCGATGACCATCTTCGTCTCGATGTTCGTGTCGCTGACCTTGACGCCGATGATGGCCTCGCGCTTCCTGCGCTCACATGGCGAAGTGACCCATGGTAAGTTTTATCAGTGGAGCGAGCGCGCGTTCGACGCGATGCTGCGCGGCTATGAATACGGACTCGACCGCGCTCTCGCCTGGCGCCGTACCACGCTCGTCATCTTCTTCGCCACCCTGGCGCTGTCGGTCTATCTGTTCGTCCTGATTCCAAAGGGCTTCTTCCCGCAGCAGGATGTCGGCCTGATCACCGCGACCTCCGAAGCCTCCCAGGACATCTCCTTCGCCGAGATGCAGCGGCGGCAGGTCGAGCTCGGCAAGATCGTGCTGGCCGATCCCGATGTCGCGACGACGGCGATGAACATCGGCGGCAGCGGCCGGGCCGGCAACAACGGCAACATGTTCATCACCCTGAAGCCGCGCAACGAACGCCAGGCGTCGGCGCAGCAGATCATCGCGCGGCTGCGTCCCCAGCTCGAGAAGGTCGCCGGCGCCCGCCTTTATATGCAGGCGGCCCAGGACGTCCGCCTAGGTGGCCGTCCGACCCGCACGCAGTTTGAGTTCACCTTGCAGGACGCCGACCTCGGCGAGCTCAATTCGTGGGCGCCCAAGATTCTCGCGAAGATGCAGACGCTGCCGGAGCTGCGCGACGTCGCGACCGACCAGCAGACCCAGGGCACCACGGTCCAGCTCAAGATCAACCGCGACACCGCATCGCGCTACGGCATCCAGCCGCAGCTGATCGACGACACGCTCTACGACGCCTTCGGCCAGCGCCAGGTCACGCAGTATTTCACCCAGCTGAACAGCTATCACGTGATTCTGGAAATCCTGCCGGAGATGCAGGGCAACCTCGATTCACTTAACAAGCTCTATCTGAAATCGCCGCTGACCGGCGATCAGGTGCCGCTGTCGACGTTCGCGACCTGGACCACCGATCCGGTCCGTTCGCTCTCGATCAGCCATCAGGGTCAGTTCCCGGCGATCACGATCAGCTTCAACCTCGCGCAAGGCGTGGCGCTCGGCCAGGCCACCGAGGCCGTGCAGAAGGCGATGGCCGATCTCGGCGCGCCGGCGACGCTGAACTCGAGCTTCCAGGGTACGGCGCAGGCGTTCCAGCAGTCGCTCGGCACCGTGCCCCTGCTGATCCTCGCGGCGCTGGTCGTGGTCTACCTGATCCTCGGCATCCTCTACGAGAGCTACATCCATCCGATCACGATTCTATCGACCCTGCCCTCGGCCGGCGTCGGCGCGCTCCTGATCCTGATGGCCGCCGGCTTCGACTTCAGCCTGATCGCGCTGATCGGCATCATTCTGCTGATCGGCATCGTGAAGAAGAACGGCATCATGATGGTCGACTTCGCCATCGCTGCCGAACGCGACGGGAAGACGCCGGAGGAATCGATCCGCCAAGCCGCGCTATTGCGCTTCCGTCCGATCATGATGACCACGATGGCAGCACTTCTCGGCGGCGTGCCGCTGATGCTCGGCCACGGCACCGGCGCCGAGATCCGCCAGCCGCTCGGCTACGCCATGGTCGGCGGGTTGATCGTCAGCCAGGCGCTGACGCTGTTCACCACGCCGGTGGTCTACCTCTATCTCGACAAGTTCTCGAACCTGTTCTCGGGCCGCTCCGCCGAGGGCGAAGGACACGAGAGGTCGGAGCACGGCACCGTGAAGGAAGCCGCCGAGTAAGCTTGCGCCGCGGCTCCCGCGACGCTACAGCGAGCCCCTCGGTTCACGCCAACGCGGTCTCGCCATGCCCATGCAATCCAGACTTGTCGTTCTCGCCGCCGCCCTTCTGCTGTCGACGGGTGTTACGTACGCCCAGCAGGGCGCCAAGAAGAACGCAGCTCCCGCGGCGCCTGCCACGCAGCCCGCGCCCGCACCGACCCAGCCGCAGCAGGCCGAAGGCGCTCCGGCGCAGCCCGGCTGGATCGCGCGCTGCACCAGCGCGAGCCGCGATGCTCCCCTCGAATGCGCGATCGAGCAGAACGCGGTCCTGACCAAGACCGGCCAGACTATTGTCCTGATCAACATCCGCATCGCGCCCGACACCCGTACGCCGGTCGCCCTGCTCCAGCTGCCGCTCGGCCTCAACCTGCCGGTCGGCGCCAAGCTTCAGGTCGACGAGGGCAAGACGGTCGATCTCCCGATCCAGACCTGCGAGAACCGCGGCTGCTATGCCTCGACGCCGATCGCGCCGGATCTGCTTGCGAGCCTGAAGTCGGGCAAGCAATTGAAGGTCTCCTTCCAGAACATGGCCAAGGAGACCATCGCAATCCCGATGCCGCTCGGCGATTTCGCGACGGCCTACGACAAGATCAAGTAGCGGGCGTCTCGCTCTCGAACACTGACCAGCTCAAGCCGAGATCGGTCACCCGACCCCGAGATAGGCCTTCTGCACCTGCGGATCCTCGGCCAAGGCTGCCGCGGTGCCGGACAGCACGCTCTTGCCGACCTGGAGCACGGTCGCGAAGTCCGAGACCTCCAGTGCGAGCTCGATCGACTGCTCGGCGAGCAGGATGGTCAGGCCTTCGCCATGCAGGCGACCAAACGTTTCGTACATGGACTCGACCACCGCCGGCGCGAGGCCGAGCGAGGGCTCGTCCAGCATCAGGAGCTTCGGATCGCTCATCAGGGCGCGGCCGACCGCGAGCATCTGCCGCTCGCCGCCCGACATGGTGCCGGCGCGCTGGTTGCGGCGTTCCTTCAGCCGCGGGAAGATCTCGTAGACGCGCTCGAGCAGCGCGGCCTGGCGCGATTTGTCGTGCAGCGGCGTTGCGCCGAGCATGAGATTGTTCTCGACGCTCTGCTGCACGAACAGCCGCCAGCCCTCCGGCGACAACGCCAGCCCCTTGCGCACGATCGTGAAGGCCTTCTGGCCGGCGATGTCCTCGCCGCGAAAGCTGATCGTTCCTGAATGCACGGGGATGAGGCCGGCGATCGCATTCAGCGTCGTGGTCTTGCCGCCGCCATTGGAGCCGAGCAGCGCGAAGACGCTGCCCTCGGGCACCTCCAGCGAGACGTCGGAGACACCAATCAAGTCGCCGTAGCGCACCTCGAGACGCTCGATCCTGAGCAACGGTCCGCTCATAGGTCCGGCCCGCCCATCAGTTCGATCGGCGTGTGGCCGGCGGCGGCCTTCGCCGCGCGCTTGCCGAGATAGGCCTCGATCACAGCCGGGTTCGAGGTGACCTCACGTGGGCTACCGCGGGCGATTTCCTTGCCCTGGTGAAACACCATGACGCGGCTGGCCAACGACATGATCACCTCCATGATGTGCTCGACGATGACAAGTGTGATGCCGGAACGGTGGATATCGCGGACGAGATCGATCGCGAGCTTCACCTCATGCGCGTTGAGGCCGGCCATGGCCTCGTCGAGCAGCAACACTTTTGGCTCGGTCGCGAGCGCGCGGGCGATCTCCAGACGCTTGCGGCCGGGCGTGCCGAGCGAACGCGCCGGCGCATCCGCAAGCCGGCTCATGCCGACGCGCTCCAGCACGGCGCGCGCCTTGGTCTCGGCCTCCTGGCGATGCGCGGTGCGCAGGAACGCACCGATCATGACGTTCTCGAGCACGGTCATGCCTTCAAAGGTCTGCGGCACCTGGAAGGTGCGGGCAAGCCCGAGCCCGGCGCGCAGCTCCGGCGTGACATCGGTGATATCACGTCCCTCGAACAGCACGCGGCCGGAGGTGGTCTTGAGATCGCCGGTCAGGCAATTGAAGAAGGTGGATTTGCCCGCGCCGTTCGGGCCGATCAGGCCGAGAATATCGCCCTGCTCCAATGTCACAGAGGCATCGTCCACCGCCTTGAAGCTGCCGAACGCTTTTGTGATGCCGCGCGCCTCAAGGAGCATGGCTTGCTCCCGTGTCGGATGTTGGTTTCCTGCGCCGCGTGAACAGGCTGAGCAGACCACCGGGCTGGAATCGCGCGATCAGCACGATGATCGCGCCATAGAGCACGAAGGTGAGGCCTGCGCCCCTGCCGCCGAGCCAGCTATTGGAGATCTCTTCCAGTGGCACCAGGATCGCCGCACCCACCAATGGCCCGAACAACAGCCCTGCCCCGCCGAGCGCCGCCATGATCAGGATTTTCACCGAGATCAGGATGCCGAGGCCTGACTCGGGGTCGACAAAGCCGAACATCATCGCATAGAGCGCGCCGGCGACGCTGGTGAACGCGGCACTCAGCATGTAGGCGTAAAGCTTGGTGCGGCTCGCGGGGGCGCCGAGCGAGCGCGCGGCGCGCTCGGAATCCTTGATCGCACGCAGGTAAAATCCCATCCGGCTGTTGGTCATCCACCAGGTGACGAGCAGCGTGACCGCGAGGATGACGAGGAAGAGATAATAGTACGGCAGCGACGACAGGAACGAGAGATCGAAGATGTTGCGCGGTACTGTCGGCCCCGAGAGGCCGACCGCCGCACCCAGCCAGTCGGTGTTGGTGACGATCAACCGCATCGTCTCGGCGACTGCGATCGTCGCCATGCTGAAGTAGTGCCCCGACAGCCGCAGCGTCGGCACGCCGATGATCGCGGCGAGCCCCACTGCAATCACGATGCCGCCGGGAACGCCGAACAGCGGCGACAGGCCGAACTTGGCGTAGGACCCCATCGCGGCATAGGCCCCGCAGCCGAAGAACACGACATGGCCGACCGAGACCTGGCCGGCATAGCCGCCGACGATGTTCCAGGCCGACGCTGCAATCGCGTAGAGCAGCACCAGCGCACCGAGGCGCTGCTGGAACGGCGAGGACAACAGCAACGGATAGGCGATCGCAATCGCTGCGACGACCGAGAGCCAGATCAGGCGCCGCATCACATCTTCCCCATCAGGACTTCTCCATCAGGTCTTGCCCATTAAGCCTTGTGGCCTGAACCAGAGGAAGAGCAGGAACATGACATAGACGATGATGTCCTTGTAGACCGCACCGATCAGATAGCCGGAGAGCGACTCGATCACGCCGATCAGAAGACCCGCGACGAGCGCACCGGGCACGCTGCCAAAACCGCCGAGCGAGACCGTGACGAAGGCGACGATGCCGAGCGTCTCGCCGACCGTCGGCACGATGTAGAAGAAATTCGCGATCAGCGCGCCGGCAAGCCCCGTGGCGCCGGCCGCGATCGCCCAGGCGATCGCCTGCATGGCGTCGGGCCTGATCCCCATCAGCTGCGCCGCAGTCTGATCCTCCGCCACCGCCAGCATTTTCGAGCCGAGCGAGGTGCGCGTCAGCAACAGATGCAGGCTGAGCGTCACCAGCAGCGCGACCACGCCGGCCAGCAGCCGCGAGGCCTCGATGCGCAGGCCTGCAAACGCATAGGTGCCGCCGACGATGTTCTGCGGCATCGACAAGAAATTGGCGCCGAACCACCAGAACACGGAATAGCGCAGCAGGAGCGCGAGCCCAAAGGTGCCGAGAATCTGCGCCAGCATCGGCCCCTTCATGATGTCGCGGATCAGGGCGAAGTAGACGACGACGCCGACGGTTGCGAGAACGAGCGTTGCCAGCGGCGCACCGAGGATCGGCCCGCCGCCCATCAACGTATAAACTACGTAGGCGACATACATGCCGAGCATGACGAAATCGCCATGCGCGAAATTGACGATGTTCATCATGCCCCACACCAGCGTGAGGCCGGAGGAAAACAGGGCATAGACAGCGCCAAGCAGAAGGCCGCCGACAATCACCTGCACGAGGACAAAGGACATCAGCCGCGTTGCTCTGATCAGATCATATTAGGACAGACGGGGCGCGCGGCCCCGCCTTTAAAAAATCTCACCAGCCCTTGTAGGGCAGCGCCGGCGGCTTTTCCGCATTCGCCTTCGGCCACACCGAGACGTAGTTCTCGCCGTCCTGAAGCTGGATGATGGCGCCGGACGCCAGGATGTTCTGGCCCTTGTCGTCGAACTTGACGCCCTTGTAGCCGATCATGAGCTGGTCGGCCTTCAGGTCCGTCGCCTTCAGAGTGGCCTGGACTTTTGCCGGGTCGGTCGAGCCGGCGCGGTCGATGGCGTCGGCCAGCACGAAGAAGCCCTGCATCCGGCGGGCAACCGTGTCATCCATCTCCTCACCGCTCTTCTTCTTGTACATGTCGGCGATGACGGCCGACACCGAGCCCGGCGGTCCGACGACCCAGGACGAGCGGTTGAACACGCCTTGCGAGATCTTGCCGACCGCCTTGATGAAGGAGGGGTCGGAATAACCGGCATCGTCGGCAAGCAGGATCGCCGGCTTGTAGTCGAGCGACTGCATGGTCTTGGCGAACAGGATCGCATCCGACGTGTAGCTGATCATGATGATCACGTCGGGCTTCTTATCCTTGAGCTGGAGCACCTGCCCCTGCAAATCGGTCGCATTGACGGGATAGGCGACGTCGAGCGCGACCGGTTGTCCCTTCTCCTTAAAGGCGGCGCTGATCGTGTTGGCGACCGAGGTGCCGTATTCGGTGTTATCATGGACCAGCGCGATCGCGTCGGTCTTGGCGCCGGTCGCCTTCATGTCGGCGAGGAAGTCGGTGTAGATCTTGGCGAAGTCCGTCGCGATCGGCGTGGTGCGGAAGAACCATTTGAAACCGCGCTCGGTGAGATTGGCGGCGACCGATTCCGAATTCAGGAAGGGAATGCCGTATTTCTCGGCGATGGCGCTCGACGTCAGCGTCACTCCGGACTGATACGAGCCGAACACGGCCGCGACCTTGTCTTCCGTGATCAGGCGCAGCGCCTGGTTCTGCCCCGTCGCCGGGTTGCCCTGGTTGTCGGCGAAGACCGCCTCTATCCTGGCGCCGCCGAGGCCGGTAAGGCCTGCGTTCTTCGCCAGCGGCAAATTGCCAAGCTCGGGATGGGCGTTGTTGATGATGTCCATGGCGACTTCGAGCGCCGCCTTGGCGTGCGCGCCGATCGAGGCGGTGCCGCCGGACATCGGCATGATCACGCCGATCTTGACCACCTTGTCCTCGGCGCGCGCGCCGGCCGCGAACGCAAGGGACATCGCGGCCGCGCAAAGCAGCCCCGTGACATGCTTCAATGTCATGAGATCAGACCTCCCAAAGGGTTTCCCCAACCAAGATTTTTTGGAAAGCGTGGGCGAGGCGCCCCGCTTCCGTTTGATTTATACCTGGCGACGAGAGGATGGCATGCCAGCCGGATACCGGCAAGGTGAAACGAATTGCGACGATGCTGGATAAGGGAGCAGCGATCACGCACGCTGCTTCCCGCATTCGGTCTGGCGTCGTTCGGTGCAGGGATAACAACCGGAGTGACTATCATCGCTGTCTTGCGGCTGCGCAGATCTCTAGGATGGATTAGCCCCGCGGATTGCGCGAAGCGCAAACCGCTCGGCGTAACCCACCACGTCTATTTCCGCGGACACGAAAGAGGTAGGTTACGCCAGCGGACTGCGCTTCGCGCGGCCGCAAGGCTAACCCACCCTACGAAGCACGCTCGGCCAACGCCTGAAGCAACGTCGTGAAGCCGCCATAGATCATGCGCTTGCCGTCGAACGGCATGTCGGCGGCCTTGAGCCGCGGATCGGCCATCACCTTGGCGTTGACGGCATCGCGAGTCGCCCGGTCGCGGTAGACGATCCACGAGAACACGACGATCTCATCCTCCGTTGCCATCACCGCGCGGGGAAAGGACGTGAGCTGGCCGTAAGGCACGTCGTCACCGATACATTCGACGTAGTCGAGCGCACCGTGCTCCATCCACACCGCGCAAGCCGTTCGGGCCAGCGCCTTGTAGGCCTCGATCTTGTCCTTGCGGACAGCCAGCACGAAACCGTCGATATAGGGCATCACTGATCTCCTTGGGTTGTACGTCAAGGACGATCGGATCTGCCCCGATCCGACTGGCAATGGCGATGTCGGGATGAAGCAAACCGTCGCGAGCCGCGGCACGGCGGGCCGTCGGATCAGAGGTAATTCAGACCTGTGGGAGTGCCTGGAATTGGCTGGGGAACTAGGATTCGAACCTAGACAAACAGAGTCAGAGTCTGTTGTGCTACCGTTACACCATTCCCCAACGGAATAGCCGAACAAATTCAAGGTCTTACCGATCTGTCCGACTGCGGCCGGCCGCGCGTTTGGCGCAAATCGCGGCTCAGGCGTGGCAGCCTTCTACCTGCTCAGCCCTAGGCTGGCAAGCGCGGCTGTAAACGGATCAAGCGCAGCCGCCACAGCTTCAAGCACGCGCCCCGCCCCCTACTCCACCTTGATATTCGCAGCCTCGATCACCTTCTTCCACCGCTCCGTCTCGGAGGCGATATATGCCGCGAACGGCTCGGAATCGACCGCGACTGCGGTGGCGCCGAGCTCGGCCATCTTCTGCACCGTCTCCGGCTGCTGCATGTAGGCGCGGATCTCGGCCGAGAGCTTTTCGACGATCGGCTTTGGCGTGCTGGCCGGAACGAAGAAGCCGTGCCAGGCGACCGCTTCGAAACCGGGGAGGAATTCGGCCACGGCCGGCACTTCCGGATCGAAGGCGGCGCGCTTCGGCGTTGCGGTGGCAAGCATCGCGAGCTGACCGGTCTTCACCTGCGGCAGCAGCAGCGGCACGTTGTCGAAGGCGAGATCGATCTGGCCGCTCAACAGGTCGGTCAGCATCTGGCTCGAGCCCTTGTAGGGCACGTGCACCATCCTGGTGCCGGTCATCTGCTGAAACAGCTCGCCGGCGAGATGCTGCGAGGTGCCGACGCCGGCCGAGCCGAACGAGACCTTGTCCGGGTTCGCCTTCAGATAGGCGATCAGCTCCGGCACGGTCCGCGCCGCGATCTTGCTGGGGTTGACGACGAGCACGTTGGGCACGACGCTGATCTGGGCGACCGGCGCCAGGTCCCTGTCCGGCTGATAGCTGAGCTTCGGCCCGTACAGTGACGGATTGATCGCGAGCGCCGACGTGCTGGCAAGCCCGAGCGTGATACCGTCGGCGGCCGACTTCGCCAGCCGCGTCACGCCAAGGATCGAGCCGGCGCCGCCGACATTCTCGACCACGAACGGCTTGCCGAGCTTCATCTGCAGATGGTTCGACACCATGCGCGCAAAGATGTCCGCGGTGCCGCCGGCGGCAAAGGGCACGATCACGCTCACCTGCTTGGACGGATAGCCGTCCTGCGCACTCGCCGGGGACATCGCCAGCAGAATTGCCGAAGCAAGACCAAGCCACATCGATCTCATCGAAGTTTCCTCACCTTTTACAGTATTGTTGTTGAGTTGCCGCGGGCGCGCGGCGGAGATAGCTAGCTAGAACCCGACCTCGTACATGCTCAGGATCGCATCCCGGCTCAGATCGCGCGGATTGTTGTCGAGCAGCCGGCGAATGGCGTGCGCCTCGTCGGCCATCACACCGAGATCATTCCTGGGCACGCCGAGCGCCGACAGCCGCATCTCGACGCCGAGATTTTTGCAGAACGCATAGGTCGCATCGAACGCAAGCTTGGCATCGTTACACTCCGGGAGACCGAGCGCGCCTAGTACCGCGATCGTCTTCGCCTCGACGGCCGGCATGTTGAACGCCAGCGTGTGCGGAAAGATCACAGCACAGGCGAGACCGTGGGCAATGTGATGCCGTGTGCCGAGCGGATAGGCCACGGCGTGTCCGGCGGTGGTGTTCACCGGCCCCAGGCAATAGCCGCCATACAGCGAGGCCAGCGACAGACCGGCGCGCGCCTCGCGATCGCCGCCGTCGGCCACCGCGCGCTTGAGATAGCGCCCGACCAGCCGCGCGCCTTCGAGCGCATAGAGATCGATCGTCGGATGCGCCTTGCGGCTGGTATAGGCTTCGACGCAGTGCGCCAGCGCATCGACGCCGGTGGCTGCAGTGATCTCCTTTGGCACGGTCATCGTCATGTCAGGATCGACGATGGCGATATCGGCCAGCATGAAGCGGCTCTGCACCGCCTGCTTATTCTGGCTGACGGGATCGGTGACCAGCGCGCGGGTACCCGCCTCGCTGCCGGTACCGGAGGTGGTCGGAATCTGCATCAGCGCGACGCTGCGGCCGGCGACCTTCTCCGGCCCGACGATGTCGGCAAAGGCGACATCACTGGTGCAGAGCACGGCGACCAGCTTGGCGATATCCATTGCGCTGCCGCCGCCGAAGCCGACGACGAGATCGGGCTTGACGTCGCGCGCCATCGCGACCGCCTTCTCGAGATTGGGCAGGTCCGGCTCGGGCTTGACGTCGCCGAACACTTTGACTGCGCCCGGCAGGGCCAGCGTGTCGACGCGACGCGCATTGAAGGGATCGGAGACCACCATCGGCCGCTTGGCACCGATCCGCTCGGCGAAGCGCGCTGCTGCAGTGATCGTGCCGTTGCCGAACTCCAGGATGGTGGGGCGGAGAATTTCGATGGGCGTGAAGGCGTTGGTCATGGTGGGCTCGATCTCAGGACCTGGAAGCGGCGGCGCCGGCGGCGAGACGCTCGGCATAGTCGATGGCTTCGATCAGGCTGTGCTCGTTGGCGATGCCCTTGCCGGCAATGTCGAAGGCAGTGCCGTGGTCGACGGAGGTGCGGATGATCGGCAGGCCCAGCGTGATGTTGACGCCGGAGAGCTCCTGCCAGCGACCGGTGGCGGGATCGACCTGGAAGCCAAGCAGCTTGACCGGGATGTGCCCCTGGTCGTGATACATCGCGACCACCGCATCGTACTGGCCGGCGCGCAGCTTGACGAAGATGGTGTCGCCGGGCACGGGACCGACGACGTCGAGGCCGTCGGCGACCGCTTTCGCAATCGTCGGCACGGAGACGTCGATATCCTGCCGGCCGAACAGGCCGCCCTCCCCGGCATGCGGATTGAGCGCAGCGACTGCGATCTTGGGCCTGGCGATGCCGAGCCGCAGCAGCGCATCATTGGTGAGATCGATCACCATGCGCAGCCGCTCCGGTGTCAGACGCTTCGGCACGTCCTCCAGCGCCACATGGGTCGAAACATGGCTGACGCGCATGTTGCCGTGGGCCAGCAGCATCACCGAGCCGCGCACGCCGGTGAGATGCGCCAGCATCTCGGTGTGCCCCGGAAAGTGATAGCCAGCCTTGTTGAGAGCTTCCTTGTTGAGCGGCGCCGTGACGATGGCTCCGGTCCGGCCCGCCTGCGTCAGGCGCACGCCCTGCGCGATCGCCTTGTAGGCAAAGCGGCCGCCATCGGCGCTGAGCACACCTGGCCTGATCGGGTCGCCCTCGGCGTCGGCTTGCAGGTAGCAGAGGTTGGGCCAGCCGCGATCGTCGGCCGTGACTTGCGGGATCGCAACATTGGCACCGAGCGCGGCCTTCGCGCCGTCCAGCGCAGCGCCGCTGCCGATGATCAGCAGACGCAGATCGCCACTCGCGATCCGATCCTTCAATCCCACACAGGCCTTGATGATGATCTCCGGCCCGATCCCGGCGGGATCGCCCATGGTGATGGCAAGATGACGAGAGGTCATGTCGGGCTCCCCATATTGAGCAAATGATTGTCCCGGAGCAGATCGCGCCAGAGATCGCGCCCGCCGAACGCTCCGGATTTCGAGATCACATCGACGCCGGCCCAGCGGCCGCCTTGCAGCGTCGAGCGCGGCAAGCCCGGCACGATCCGCCCTGTCACCTGCAGCGCGTGCGCGCCGAGTGCAAGGCATACGGCCTTCAGCGTCTCTCCGCCAGCAACGATCAGGGTTCCAGGCGGATCGAGCTCCGCGACCAGCGCCGTCAGCTCGCGCGCGATCCGTTGCGCGGCATCGGCGCGCGACAATCCTTCGGCAAGCGAGAATTTCACCAACGCCACGCCGCGCTCGGCCAGCTTGCGCTGAACGAGCGCACTGCCGTCACCTTCGGCGAGCGCAACAGCAGCGTCGCCACATGCATCCAGCTGGGATGCGGTGGCGGCTTGGTCCGAGCCGAACAGGCCCAGCACCGGCCGCTTGAATTTCGAAAGTGCATCTGCGCGGTGGCCACGCGCGAGTGCACCGGCCAGCCCGCCGCTTCCGCACCACAGCACCGGCCCGGGCATCCGCCGCGCCAGCTCGACGACGCGATCGAGATCGAGGTCGGTTCCAGCATCGAAGACCTGAACGCCGCCTTGCGCCAGCGTGTCGGCGCTGCCGCGCTGCGCCTCGATGCCATCCTGTCTCAACTGGTCCAGCAGATTGTCGCCGACGCGATGCCAGTCGCCGTCCATCATGCGCGCATATTGCTGGGCATCGACGGTGCGGCGTCCCTGATAGTCGAAGGCAGGCGCGACCACGCATGATGCCCAGTGACCAGTGCTCAGGCAGGCGCCGAGCTCGGCCGCCCAGGCGCCACGGAGCAGGCTATCGACCTTCTTGTAGGCAATCGTGCCGTCGCGAAGCAGCGGCGCCAGCCGGGCGACGATCGCGACGCTTTCGGCTTTCGAACGTTCGCGGGTGCCGCTGTCGATCGCGAGGCTCGGGGAGCCTGACGCCGCGGGCGTATCCTCCCAGATGACGTCGAACGGTCCGCACAGGCCAACGAACTCCGCCGCGGTGTCGAGCGCGCCGGTCAGGTCGTCGGCAAGCAGGCGGATGGCGGCGAGCCCGGTCAGCGCGTCCTGGAAAGACTCGGACATCGGATCGCCTCGCCGCTCGCGCCCGCCTTAAGCGGCCGTCGCGAATGCCGCGGCATTCGCGAGCAGCTCTTTCAATTGAGCTGCCGGCAAGGTCTCCAGCGGCGGCCGCAGGCGCTGCCAGCCGGCGTGACCGGTGCGCTCGGCCATCAGCGCCTTCAGGGAGGGCATCTGCGCGAAGCGCGAGACCAGCTCACGCGCGTTCACGATGCGCGCCTGTGCAGCCGCAAGGCTTGCGTCGTCGTCGCTGTCGCGGAAATGCTTGAAGACATAGGCGAGATCGCGCGCGACGAGGTTCGAGGTCGCGGTGATGCAGCCCGCGCCGCCCTTGCGCAGCAGCGGGAGCAGCAGCGGGTCGGCGCCGGTCAGCACCGAAAAGCCCGGGAACCGATCGACCATCGCGGTCATGTTGGCGAAGTCGCCCGAGGAATCCTTGATGCCGGCGATGGTCGACGGATAGGCCGCTCGCAGCCGCTCGATCAGCGCGTGCGAGATCGGCTGCATCGACATTTGCGGGATATGATAGAGCACGATCCTGAGGCGCTTGTCGCCGATGCGCTGGATGATCTCGCTATAGGCGGCATAGACGCCGTCATCGCTGACGTTCTTGTAGTAGAACGGCGGCAGCATCACCACGGTATCGACGCCGACCGACAGCGCATGGCGCGTCAACGCGATAGTCTCGGTGAACGCGGCGACGCCGGTGCCCGGCAGCAGCTGTTTCGGCTTGATGCCGCCGGCGATCACGGCCTCCAGCAGCGTGGTGCGCTCGGAGACCGAGAAGGAGTTCGCCTCCCCCGTGGTGCCGAGCATCGCGATGGCATCACAGCCTTCGTCCAGCAGGTAGCGGCAATGCGCGACAAAGCGCGCATGATCGGGCGCGAGCTCGGCGTCGAGCGGCGTCAACGCGGCGGAGAACACGCCATGTGGGTGCAAGGACTGGGGGTGCAGCGATGATGTCGACAAAGCTTCCTCCGATCGTCAGATCGATGTTGTTCGGAATGCGAACATTTGTTATAATCTGACCCGTTGGTAAGATCAGGCTGCCGCCGCGTCAAGGGCTGTGGCTGTCATCGCAGGGCGTACGGGCATGGCCAAGGTCGAAAAGAAGGCGGCGAAACGCGCACCGGAAGCTACACCGAAAAATCCCAAGAACAAAAATCCCAAGAATCATGTCGCGTCCGTAGGCAAAGCCTTTGCCGTGCTCAAGAGCTTCACCAGCGAGGCGTTCGAGCTGACGCTGAGTGAAGTTGCCGCACGCGCCGATCTCGATCGCGGCACAGCGTTCCGGCTGATCCAGACCCTGATCGAGCTCGGTTATCTCCAGGCGGTACCGCAGAGCCGCCGGTTCCGTCTCGGCGTGGCCTGCCTCGACCTCGGTTACACCGTGCTGTCGCACGGATCGTTGCGCACCATCGTCGAGCCCTTGCTGCGCGACCTCGTGCCCGAGGTCGGCGATGCGGCCTCGCTCGGCATCCTCGATGGCGGCGACGTGATCTATCTCGCGCGCGTCGGCGCCGGCCTCGACCGCCACAAGATGGATCGTCGGCCGGGCACGCGCATCCCCGCCTACAGCGCCGCGCTCGGCCATGCCATGCTGGCGCATCTTCAGCGCAACGAGCAGATCGAGCGGCTGGAGTCACGGCCCCGCGTCAAGCTGTCGGAGCGAACGCTGACCGATCTCGACGCCCTGCTCGCCCGGCTCGATCAGGTAAAGAAGAAGGGCTATGCCGTCTCCGACGGCGAGAACGCCTATGGCCTGCGCACGCTGGCGATGCCAATCCTGGACGCGCAGGGTTTTGTGATTGCCGGACTGAGCGTCACCGTGGATGCGATGCGCATGGACATGCCGACCTTTCGCGATCAGGCGCTGCCGAAGCTGATGCGGCTGACGAGCACGGTGCAGGATATCACGATCAAGTCGGGCCTGTTGGGCTGAGCGCGCAATGCACTGCCTAAACAGCGATACGATCGAAGTCTGCGGCAATCCTGACGTTCGGAAAGATCTTTGCCGCCTCGGCCAGGATCTCTCCGTCCTCATAGCGGCCTGATAAATGGGTCAGCACAAGCTGCCGAACGTTATTCGTGGCCGCGAACCGAGCCGCCTCCGCCGCGGTGAGATGGCCGTAGTCCCGCGCGGTCGGCGCATCCCGATCCAGGAACGTCGCCTCGATCACCAGCAGGTCCGCATCCGCGGCATGTCTTGATAGCCCCTCGGTGGCCTCGGTGTCGCCGATCACGACCAGCTTGTTGCCGCCACTCGGCGGACCCAGGACATCCTCCGGATCGATCGTCCGGCTACCTTCGATCATGATCGGCCGACCCGCGGCAAGCTCGCCGCGCATGGGACCATCGGGCACACCAAGCGCAGAGAGGCGATCGGACAAGAGATGGCGGCGCGCAGGGCTTTGAAAAACGAAGCCGAAACTGTCGGTGTCGCGATGACGGACCGGAAAACAGTTGATGGTGAAGTCGCCGGCGTCGACGACATGCCCTTCAGAGAGCGGCGCGAACTCTATTGCGATCGGCGCCCGGCCCTCGCCCCACAGGCCTGCGAGCATGCGGATGACGATATCGAGCGTGCCTGGCCCGCCGTGGATGGTCATCACGTCGGAGGTGTGCCGCAGCCCCAATGTCGAGAACAGACCGGGGATGCCGAGCACGTGGTCGAGATGCCCGTGCGTCAGCAGAATGCGATCGAGCCGCCGGAAGCCGGCGCCGCTTCGCAGCAACTGTCGCTGCGTGCCCTCGCCGCAATCGATCAGCATGCGCTGGCCCGCGGCCTCCAGCAGAAGCGCCGGATGGTTGCGCTCTGCGGATGGAACGCTGGCCGAGGTCCCGAGAAATGTCAGGGCGAACATTGCCTACTCTTGTGCGAGGTCGCAGGGCTGATCCCCTTTGGGAGCCTTACCTGCGCTCCGACTGCGCCTCAACCGCCTGCACCGCCACGGTCGCGACCTGCCGCAGCGCCTCGCGGTCGGAGCCCGAAGATGCCATCACGCCCATGCCGACCGACACGGCCGACACATATCGCGCGAGTGCCGCTGGATCCGACGTCGGCTTGAGATCGCCTTCGGCCTTGGCGCGCACAAAACGGTCGCGGAGCTGGTCTTCGTTCTGGGCGCGGCGGGCAGCGAGCTCGAACGGGACGTTCTCGGAGCCGGTGCCGCAGGCAATGCCGCCTTGCACCAGGAGACAGCCGGGCGGATTGGCGGGATCGGTCTGCTTCTCGGCGATGCCCGTCAGCATCCGCTCGGCGACGTCTCGGGCGGTCGGCGCCGCGACGACCCCGTCCATCCAGACGTTGCGCAATTTGGTGTAGCGGTCGAGCGCGGCCTTGAGCAGGCCTTCCTTGTTGCCGAAGCAGGCATAGAGGCTAGGCGGGTTGATACCCATGGCCTCCGTGAGCTGGGCAATCGTGGCGCCCTCATAGCCATGGCGCCAAAACACTTCCATCGCCTGATCCAACGCCACTTCGGCGTCGAATTCGCGGGGGCGTCCCATGCCCATGTGCCTGCTCTCCTCGGTATCGGCGTCGTCCCTGAACCTAACGCCTGATCCTATCTATTTGTTCTCGCTTTATTTTCTCTTCCGCCTTCCCAATCTTGCGGTAAGGGGCTACAATTTTCTTAGTGAATGGTACATAAGTATCTTGCGCTGCGATATCCAGCTCCACATCTGTAGTGAACACTACATATCTGGAGCGCGCAAATGCCCCCGTCCGAAAATACCTCTCGCCCCGGCCGCCTCCGCCGTCTTGTTGGCGGCGTTGCCATCGTGGGCGCCCTCGCCGCAGCCGGCTCGATCGCGACCGGCCATTACTTTCATGCAGCACAAGCGACCGCAACGGCCGCCGCCACCGAGCAAGCCGTCCCCGTGACTGTCGCGATGATCGAGCCGCGGCAGACCGTGCTGTGGGACGATTTCTCGGGCCGGCTCGAGGCCATCAACCGCGTCGAGCTTCGGCCGCGCGTTGCCGGCGCGATCCTGTCGACCAATTTTACCGAGGGCGCGCTGGTGAAGGCCGGTGACGTCCTGTTCAAGATCGATCCGGCGCCTTACGAGGCCGAGGTCGACAAGGCCAACGCCCAGCTCGAGGCCGCGAAGGCGCGCGTGGTCTTCACCCAGAGCGAGCTCGAGCGCGGCGCACAGCTGGTCGGCAACGCCGTCGTCACGCGGCGCGATTACGACCAGCGCGACAACGCCAATCGCGAAGCCATTGCCAATGTGAAGGCGGCCGAAGCGACGCTGCAGACCGCCAAGCTCAATCTCGATTACACCGAGGTGCGGGCGCCAGTGGACGGCCGCGTCGGCAAGTTCGAGATCACCGTCGGCAATCTCGTCGCCGCCGGCACCGCCTCTCCGGTCCTGACGTCGCTTGTCTCGGTCAATCCGATCTACGCCTCGTTCGATGCGGATGAAGAGGTTGTGCTGCGGGCGTTGAACTCGATCGCCGATGCCTCCGGCAAGCGCGGCAATCTCGATCAGATCCCTGTCGAGATGGCGACCTCCGGCGGCCTCTCGGCCAAGGGCCATATCCAGCTGATTGACAACCAGGTCAACAGCCAGAGCGGCACCATCCGTGTGCGCGCCGTGTTCCAGAACGAAGACGGGCGTCTCATCCCCGGCCAGTTCGCCCGCGTGCGCATGGGCCAGCCGAAGCAGCAGTCGCTGGTCATGATCGACGAGCGCGCGATCGGCACCGACCAGGACAAGAAGTTCGTGATGGCGGTTGGCGACGACAGCCGTGCGGCCTACCGGTCGATCACGCTTGGCGGCTCGGTCGACGGACTGCGCATCGTGACAACGGGCTTGAAACCCGGCGATCGCATCGTCGTCAACGGCCTGCAGCGCGTGCGTCCCGGCGCTCTCCTCAAGACCGAGGTGGCGACAATGGGCGCGCGCGGGCAGCAGGCCTCTAACCACAGCAACCAGGACGTGGTGCAACGCTAGTGTTCTCCGTCATTCCGGTGCGCGCATAGCACGAACTAAGGTGCGCAATTGCGCACCTGAGAATCCGGCAGTTACGAGACTCCGATCACTTCGCCTCTGGATTCCGGGTTCGCGGGCTTCGCCCACGCCCCGGAATGACGGCAGAGCTGTCGGAGAACCGCAGAATATTGCCCAGGGGCAAAACCATGAATCTCTCGAAGTTCTTCATTGATCGTCCGATTTTTGCAGGCGTTCTTTCGGTCCTGATCTTCCTCGCAGGCCTGATCTCGCTGTTCGCGATGCCGATCTCGGAATATCCCGACGTAGTGCCGCCATCAGTGCTGGTGCGCGCGACCTATCCCGGCGCCAATCCAAAGGTGATCGCGGAAACCGTGGCCACGCCGATCGAGGAGCAGATCAACGGCGTCGAAGGCATGCTGTACATGTCGAGCCAGGCGACGACCGACGGCGCCATGACGCTGACGGTGACGTTCCGGCTCGGCACCGATCCCGACAAGGCGACGCAGCTGGTGCAGAACCGCGTGCAGCAGGCCGAGCCGCGCCTGCCGGCCGTGGTGCGTCAACTCGGCATCATCACCAAGAAGTCGTCGCCCGACCTCACCATGGTCGTGCATCTGTTGTCGCCGAATAGCCGCTACGACATGACGTATTTGCGTAACTACGCGGTGCTCAACGTCAAGGACCGGCTGGCGCGCATCGACGGTGTCGGTGACGTCCAGCTCTACGGCGCCGGCGACTATTCGATGCGGGTCTGGGTCGATCCGCAAAAAGCCGCCGAGCATGGGCTGACCGCAAGCGACATCGTCAAGGCAATCCAGGCGCAGAACGTCGAGGCTGCCGCCGGCGTGGTCGGCTCCTCGCCCAACGTCAGGGGCATCGACCTGCAAATGTCCGTCAATGCGGAAGGCCGCCTTGCGAACGAGGAGCAGTTCGGCGACATCGTGGTCAAGACCGGCTCGCGCGGCGAAGTCGTGCGCTTGCGTGACGTTGCCCGCATCGAGCTCGGCGCGTCCGAGTACGGCTTACGCTCGCTGCTCGACAACAAGCAGGCGGTCGCGATCCCGATCTTCCAGGCGCCGGGCTCCAATGCGCTGGAGATTTCCGACCACGTCCGCGCCACCATGGCCGAGATCAAGAAGAACATGCCCGAAGGCGTGTCCTACCAGATCGTCTACGATCCGACGCAATTCGTGCGTTCCTCGATCGAGGCCGTGATCCACACGCTGCTGGAAGCGATCGCGCTGGTGGTGCTGGTCGTGATCCTGTTCCTGCAGACCTGGCGCGCCTCGATCATTCCGCTGCTGGCCGTGCCAGTATCGATCGTCGGCACCTTCGCGGTGATGCACGTGTTCGGCTTCTCCATCAATGCGCTCAGCTTGTTCGGGCTGGTGCTCGCGATCGGCATCGTCGTGGACGACGCCATCGTCGTGGTCGAGAACGTCGAGCGCAACATCGAGGGCGGGCTGTCGCCGCGCGATGCCACCTATCAAGCGATGCGTGAGGTCTCCGGCCCGATCATCGCGATCGCGATGGTGCTGATCGCCGTGTTCGTGCCGCTGGCCTTCATCTCCGGCCTCACCGGGCAGTTCTACAAGCAGTTTGCGCTGACGATCGCGATTTCGACGGTGATCTCGGCCGTCAACTCGCTGACACTGTCGCCGGCCCTCTCCGCCCTGCTGCTCAAGGGCCACAACGAGCCGAAGGACCGCCTGACGATCATTCTCGAAAAAGCGCTCGGCTGGTTCTTTCGCGGCTTCAACAAGGCGTTTACGCGCTCCTCGGAGAACTATAGCGGCACCGTCACCAAGGTGATCTCAGGCAAGGCCGCAGTGATGGGGCTCTATGTGGTCCTGGTCGGCGCAACCGCCTTGCTGTTCCAGCAGGTGCCGAGTGGCTTCGTGCCGGGCCAGGACAAGCAATATCTGGTCGGCTTCTCGCGGCTGCCTGACGGTGCAGCGCTCGATCGCACCGAAGAGGTGATCCGCAAGATGAGCGACATCGCGCTGACCCAGCCCGGTGTCGAGAGTTCAGTCGCCTTTCCGGGCCTGTCGATCGCCGGCTTCACCAACTCGTCCAACGCCGGCATCGTGTTCTCGACGCTAAAGCCTTTTGACGAGCGCAAGGGCCCGGCATTGAGCGGCAATGCCATCGCGGCCGATCTCAACAAGAAATACTCGGGCATCCAGGAAGCCTTCATCGCCATGTTCCCGCCGCCGCCGGTTAACGGCCTCGGCACCATCGGCGGCTTCAAGCTCCAGATTGAGGACCGTGCCGGCCTCGGCTATGAAGCGCTGAACGAGGCGACCAAGGCATTCATGGCGGCGATGCAGAAAGCGCCGGAGATCGCCGGTGTGTTCTCGAGCTTCCAGGTCAACGTGCCCCAGCTGTTCGCCGACATCGACCGCACCAAGGCGCTCCAGCTTGGCGTCCCCGTCACGGAAGTGTTCAACACGCTCGAGATTTATCTGGGCTCCTACTACGTCAACGACTTCAACAAGTTTGGCCGCACCTACTCCGTCTATGTCCAGGCCGATGCGCCGTTCCGCGCCCGCGCCGACGACATCAGGCAGCTGAAGGTGCGTTCGTCCTCGGGCGACATGGTGCCGTTGTCGGCGCTGCTCACGATCCGCCAGAGCGCGGGGCCGGAACGCGCGATCCGCTATAACGGCTTCCTGTCCTCCGACATCAACGCGGCCGCAGCGCCCGGCTTCTCGTCCGGCCAGGCACAGGAAGCAGCGACGCGGATCGCGGCGGAGACGCTGCCGCCCGGCTTTGCCTTCGAGTGGACCGACCTGACCTATCAGGAGTTCATCGCCGGCAATTCCGGCCTCTGGGTGTTTCCGCTGGCGATCCTGCTGGTGTTCCTGGTGCTGGCGGCGCTCTATGAGAGCCTGACCCTGCCGCTCTCGATCATCATGATCGTGCCGATGGGTCTGCTCGCTGCGATGTTCGGCGTCTGGATCTCCAAGGGCGACAACAACGTCTTCACCCAGATCGGCTTGATCGTGCTCGTCGGCCTCTCCGCCAAAAACGCGATCCTGATCGTCGAATTCGCGCGCGAGCTCGAGTTCGCCGGTCGCACGCCCATCCGGGCCGCGATCGAGGCGAGCCGGCTGCGGTTACGTCCGATCCTGATGACGTCAATGGCCTTCATCATGGGCGTGCTGCCGCTGGTGCTCTCGACCGGCGCCGGCTCGGAGATGCGGCGCGCCATGGGCGTCGCGGTGTTCTCGGGCATGATCGGCGTCACCGTGTTCGGCCTGTTCCTGACCCCGGTGTTCTATGTGCTGCTGCGGACTGTCACCGGCATGAAGCCGCTGGTGCATCACGGCAGCGGCTCCACTGTGGCACCTGTCCAGGGTCTTGGCCATGAGGCTGGCCACTAGATCAGGGAAATCCCCGATATCAGCAACAGAACGAGCACGGTCTTGCGAAAGACCGTCTCGTTGACCCGGTGAAACGCGATCACACCGAGCGCGGATCCCGCGAACAGCGCCGGCAGGCTGACCGCGAGATCGACGAAAACCTTTGACGACAGGTCCTGGTGTCCGACCAGCAGGATGATCGCAAACAGCTGCATCGCGGCGATGAACGGCTGCACGAGGCCGCGCTGCTCGCTCTTGGGCATGCCGCGCATGTCGCACCAGATCGTCGGAATCGCGCCTGGCATCGCCGTGAGGCCCCCGACCAGCCCGCCTCCGAATCCGATCAGCGCAACCCAGTGACGGCCGACGGCTTCACTCGCCGTCACCAGCGTCGGCCGCAGCAGCATATAGGCGGCATAGAGTGCTACGACGACACCAAAGCCGCGCCGAAGCAGATGCGTGTCGGTCGACTGCAACAGCGAGACCGCAATGGGAACGCCGATCAACCCGCCGATGATCAGGAACAGGCTTCCCTCCCAGCGGATGCTGCGCCGAAGCGCCCACAAATTGGTCGCCTGCACGCCGATACTGCACGCCATCATCAACGGTACGGCCTCCAGCGGCTGAAACACCCGCAGCAGGATCGCGCCCGCGACGGCGGAGAATGCGAAGCCCGAGAGCCCCGAGACGAAGGCTCCGGCGAACACGGCGGCGCTGAGGAGCAGCAGTGTCGTGATGTCAGGCACAGTCTGCCCTCCAATCAATCATAGGGAATCTGCGTCACCGGTGCGGCGGCGCCTTCTGCACAACTTACAGGCTCGCGAGGAAACGACACCCGCATGGCATGCGCGTGCGATCGTTCCAGCATGATGAGGCCGGCCAGCTGAAGGGTGACGAGCGCGGCGGTGAGCGCTATCGCGACAACGTTGCCGTTACGCGCGCGCGAGACTGGGGTGGCTGGCTCCGCGCTCGCGCGCATCAGATTGATGGGCATTTTCTGAAAATTCCTCTTCACTGCAGAAAAAATTGGCTTCATTCAAACGCGATGTTTCGTGCTGCGTTTCCAGCAGGTGGCGATAGCGCTGCAATACGCGCCGCGCCTCGATCGCACGCTGCTGATGCAGCGTTGCGATCATGCGATCGAAAACGTCGTGGAACTTCCAAACCAGGCTCCGTGCCGTTGTTCGCATGACGATCTCCTCTCAACCTGAAAGCGAAATTGATGGAATTCACTTCCAGCCGCTGTGAGCGGCTTCACACAGGAATCCAACGCGGCGAACAACAAGTCGTGTGATCTCTCGTAGGAGAGAACGCAGCAAATCGCGTCACCCAAACGAATGACGCGCGATAACATTCTGATGATGAAATTGCAGGCGCGGCGCTGATGCTTTATTCAGCGCTGACGAGCGTCAGTGCACCAGCGGGTTGGAGAAACCTGCCGCGAGCTTGACGAGGTCGGCCTGGCGGCTCGTACCGGTCTTGGCGAACACGCGATGCAGATGCGTCTTCACCGTCGTCTCTGCGATCCCGAGCGCGCCGGCCGTCTGCGGCACGCCGCCGACGTCGACGATCGACTGTAGAACCCTGAGTTCCGCAGGCGTGAGCTCGAACGTGCGGTCGATCAGCCCGGCGCAAGAGCGCGCGTCGAGCTTCGCCTTCCAGACGAACAGGGCGCCGATGGCGCCACAGGCGCGCCCTGTGCTCCCCTCCCGCAGCAGCGAGGGCAGCGCGATCACATGGGCGACGTGATGCGACCCACCGCTTGATGTCAGCAAAATGTTACGGTCCGCTGCCGCCGCTGCGACCACCTCCGCTTCGTCACGAAAGACGTTGCGTAGTGCTGCATTCGCGTCGGGCGATCTCGCCAGCAGGCGGCCGTTGACGGACCGCAAGACGTCGTCCTCGTCCAGGATGAGGTCGGCGGCCGGATTGCTGTGGACGATATTGCAGGCGGCATCGAGCAGGATCACGCCGGCACTCAATCGATCGACGACATCGGCAAGCGCGATTGCCTTCTGCTGCTTCCGCTCGATTGTCCGGTTGATCATCAAGGCGCGGCTTGCATGGGGAACGACGAGCTGCATGCGCGCACGCATCTTCGCGTCCAGCATCTCCCTGCCCGGGATCACCGTCATCAGCATCGGGCACGGCGAGATCGCCTGTTCCAGCACCACATTCGCGACGTCGGCACATCCCTGAGGACGCAGCCATTCCTGATAGAAGCGCCCGCGGCGATATTTGTCGAAATTCACGAGATCCGGGATGTTGCGGACCTCGCCGTAGCGCGGCAGCCTGGTGAGCGGGTCATGCTGCGAATATTCGTCGGCATAGAGCTGGATGAAGTGCGGATCGACCCCGCAATAATAGTGCGTCGATCCGGACTTGCTGATCTTGTCTTTTGAAATCAGGCCGCAGGCTCGGCTGCCGAAGAATCCGTTGAGCATGACGACAACATCGGACCACAACTCAGGATTGAGTCCGGCGTCGTAGATGCTCTCGATCAGCTCGGAGTGTTTTGCGGTCAGCTGCATTGAAAGGTCAATAGTCCGGCGCGAGGATTTAAGACGTTGATGCCCTCTGGCTTTTCTATGGAGTCGGCCGAGACACCGATAGGTTCAACGGTTTCGCGCCAATTGACCAGCTAGTTGACGAGTGGATTGGAGAATCCGGCCGCAAGCTTGACGAGATCCGCCTGGCGCGCGGTGCCCGTCTTGGCGAACACGCGATGCAGATGTGTCTTCACCGTCGTCTCCGCGATGCCGAGCGCGATGGAGGTCTCCGGAACGCCGCCGACCTCGACGATCGACAGGAACACCCGCAGTTCCGCCGGCGTCAGATCGAAGGTCCGCGCAATCAGCTCGCCGTAGGACTGCCCGCCCAGCGTGACCTTGCACAGCAGCAGCGCGCCGACGGCATCGGACGACCGCTCGCTGCCGTTCCGCAGCACCGACGACAGCGGCAGGATATGCGCAACGTAGCGTTCGCCCTTGTGCGAAAGCAGCGGAATCGCGTGCCCGCCTGCGAGAAGCGAGGCAGCATCGCCGCGGGCCGCAAAAGCCTCGCGCAGCGTCTGATTGGCCTCGGTGCCGCTGGTCACGAGCTGGCCGGCAACGATGCGGACCACGTCGTCAGCCTCGAGCAGCGCGTAGCCGCTCGCATTGGCGTGGACTACGTGGCAGCTGGAATCGAGCAGGAAGATACCCGATGACAGATTGTCCAGGACATCCGCGAGCGCTGTGGCCAGCGTCAGCTTCGCGCTGATGGCGCGGTTGACGAGCAGCGCGCGGCTGGCGTGCGGCACGATCAGCGACATCCGGTGCTTCATCCCGGCGTCGACCATGCGCCGGCCCGACAGCACCGTCATCATCACCGGGCAGTTCGCGTTCGACTTCTCGAGCACGACATTGGCGGCATCGTGAGAACCCTGCGGCCGCATCCATTCCTGGTAGAAGCGCCCGCGGCGATATTCGTCGAAATTGACGAGATCGGGGATGCTTACGATCTGGCCGTGTGGCGGCAGGATCGTCAACGGGTCGAACTTGGAATGGGTCTCCGAATAGAGCTGGATGTAGTGCGGATCGGCCCCGCAATAATAATGCGTGACGCCGAACTTGCTGATCGAATCTTTGGAAAACAGCCCGCAGGCCTGCCCACCGACGAAATCGCGGATGCCCACGACGACGTCGTTCCACAGCGAGGGATCGAGACCGGCATCGTAAATGGACTCGACCAGATCGGGCAGTTTCCGCGGTCTGTGCATGGCGTTGAATAGCTTTGGATGAACAATGTCGGGCACGATACCACAACAGGAGCAGACCCTCATCATCCGATCGGAGTATGGTGCGTTGGAACGTGATCACGCCAGCATGGACGTTGGCCTTTAGCTCGCCGGCGCCCTGCTGCGCCTCAGGCGCCCGGCACTTTATTTCCGGTTCTCCTCGCAGAATTTCAGCGCGGCGAGCGCCTCGCCGGCGCGCGGAATCTGCATCTCGATGCTGTCGTCGTCATCGTCCTCGAAATCGAGCGTGAGACGCTTGGCTTTCGACAGGCGGTCCATGATGGACTGATCGAACTCGAAGATGCCGCGCACGGTGGTCTTGTCCATGACCTCCCACTTCGCCTTCGACATGATGTCGGCATCATCGGTACCGACGTCGGCCTTCAGGATCTCGCCGAGCTTGTCCCACTCCCAGCCGTCGTAGATCATCACGATCACGATGGCCTTGTCGGAATAGGTGATGACGATGACATAGTCGCGGTTCTCGTCGTCCTTGTCCTTGTAGCCGCGGCTGGCGTTGCAATGGGTGTCCTGGCTGCGCTTTTCGATGGTCCAGTCACCGACTTTGGATTGTTGCGCCACCGCAGGCCCGGCACTCAAGGCGCCGGCCAGCAGCACAGCGGCAAGAAGGATTGGCTTCATGTCAGCCTCCAGCGTTTTCCCCGGAGCAAGCTGACCACCTCTCCCGGCAGGCCGCAAGGGCTGGCCCGGTCCAGCCAATGGTGAAAGGCGACCCGCCCTAGCTAGGCGCGCCGCGGCACGATCGCGATCGGGGTGAAGGTATAAACCTCCTCGCCGTTCTGGTTGAACATCGTCCATTTCACCAGCGCAATGCCCTGCGGCTTCGACTTCGAAGGCGTCAGGCTCATGACCTCGCCGACCAGATGCAGGCGGTCATTCGGCCGCACCGGAATGGTCCAGCGCAGCCCGTCGACGCCGGCGCCAATCAGCGGGTGCGGACCGAAGGGACGGGTCTGGATCGCGAGGTTCATGGCGATCGCCGCCGTGTGCCATCCCGACGCAGCCAGCCCGTTGAACAAGGTCGCCTTGGCGGCCTCGTGGTCGAGATGCATCGGCTGCGGATCAAACTCGGCGGCAAAGCGCTTGATGTCGGCCTCGGTGACCTCGACCTCGGGAGATTTGAAACGCATGCCGACGGTGAGATCGTCGAACCAGGCGACCTGTGTCATGATTTTGCCTCGAAATGTGATGCGACGCGCGCGAGACACACGACCAAGGGATGGATCGGCAGTGGAATATAGCGTTTTTGACCGCTCATAGACCAGCCCGCGGTTCCCCGCGAAACCCCTTTCCCAAATCGACGAAACACGCCTGAAACAGATAGCCGGTTAACTGGTTGTCAAAATCATACAGGGACGTGCGTCATGCAATTCTTCCTCGACCTGATTTACGAATATGCCTGCTGCCAGCACCTCGTCGCCCAGCCGCTTGGGGAGGACGAGCTATGATCGAGCTGATCTCAGCACTCCTCGCCCTTTGCAGCATCGGCGTCTTCGCGGCGCATGCGCTGGATGCCTATCGCACCACGCACCTCTGACCAGCGGTCCCGGCGCCCGCCCGCTAGAACGGCCGCCGGTAGAAGTGCTCGGAATGCGTTGCCGGTGGAAACCGGTTGGCGAGTGCCAAGGCCCCCTTCTCGTCCGTCTCGAGCGCGATCTTCTGCGCCAGCATCACGTCGCCCGGCACGAGGAAGCCTGACGGGACGAAGCACCACCCCATCGTTGCATTTCCCGCATTGTCGACCTCGTGGACGTTGGCGGCGGTGCCGTAGTGAATGCGATAGCGCTTGCCGCTGTCGCAACCGATGACGTCGAAATGCCGGTGCTGCTCGAATTGTGCGCGCTGCTCTTCGGACAGCCATTCGGACAAAAGCCGGCGACCGCGCGCCTCGGGCGTGTTCTCGCCGAAGAAGCGCCGGTAGAGCTCGCGGAGCGCGTGCAGACGCGCTCGCGCGGGCGCGCGAAGCCTGAGGACCGCGACCATGGGCCGTTCAGATCAACCGCCGACCAGGCGGGGATAGAACAGTGTTTCCTGCGCGGTCGGGTCGAACGATTTGATACGCGTGACTTCGCCGGGCCCGGTCCGGTACGCGGCGGTAAAGCCCGCGCCGGTCAGCTCCCGAAAGCGTTGTTCGGCCCGCGCCAACGCTTCGGCATTTTCAGGATCAAACTCGTGGCGTCTATCGCCGGTCTGGTCCATCACGATCTGGGTAGCCATGTTGAGTTCTCCTCATGCCCAGCCCTGAACTTAATCTAAGCAAACCTCGTGCCGTCGGTTCCCGAAAGCAACAACTTTCTCTGACAAGCAGGTCACGCCTTGCGGAGCGCCTCAGCGCGCCGCCGCCGCGCCGCCGCCCCCGTCGATCTGCCGGCCCATCAGCGCGATGGCCTTCTGGTAGACCCCTGCCGCATTCCACGCCTGGATCGCGGCGAAATTCGGCTCGCCTGGCTGGTAACCGGCTCCCGCACGCCAGCCATTGGCTTTGAGGAAGTTCGCAGTCGAGCCCAGCGCGTTGGCAGCAACGTCGAGATTGCCGGTACCATAGGCCAGGATGTTCTTGGGCATGAACTGGGTCTGGCCGACCTCGCCATGCATGGAGCCGCGGGTTGACCCCGACAGCATGCCACGGTCGATCAGCTTCAACGCGGCATAGAGCTGGTCGGTGAAGAATTCGGGACGGCGGCAGTCATAGGCGAGTGTCGCTATCGACGAGAGCATGTTCTGGTTGCCGCGCTGGCTGCCGAACCCGGTCTCCATGCCCCAGATCGCGATCAACGGCCCCGGAGGCACGCCGTAGCGCTGCTCGATCGAGGCGAACATCGCCGCCTGCGACTGCTTTAGCGACCGGCCGCGTGCCACGATGGTGGTGGCGCCGCGCTTGGCCAGAAACTGTTCGAGCGACAGCGAAAAGCTGTGCTGGCTGCGATCGGCGCCAATGGTTGCGCTGGCATAATTGGTCTGCATCAGCGCCGAGATCGCAGTCTGGCCGATGCCCTTACCCTGCGCCTCCGCGCTGAACTCGCGCTTCCAGGCCTCGAAACCGCCGGGCCCGTTGCCGCATTGCGCGGCGTAGGCAGCGGAGATCAGGGACAGCAGCAGCGCGGCCGCGCCGATCATCGCCGTCGCAACGGTCCTGCCCTTGGTCATTCCGCGTTCCCTTCTCTCGATTTTGCTCTCGATTTTGCGCGACCGGCTCGCGCGCGGGCATGATCCTACGTCAGCGGCGCGTGCTCAAGCCCCGACTGATGCAATCAATGCAAGCATTGCGCTTGACATGGATCAAACGCTTAGCGGCCGCCATCGGTCCCGAGCAGGAAATCCACCATGATGGCTTCGTGCCCGTCGGTCTCCGCGTCCGCTCCATAGGTCAATTCCAATCCATCCAGGCTGCCCTCCTTCCGCCATTTGGCGAGCAACCGCAGGAACGCCATCGGCCCGCGCCAATACTGGCTGTTGCGCGCCGCGATCGGATCGAACACGCCCTCGTTGTTGTAGTAGCCGGGCGTGCATTCGGCGAGGTAGGTCTGGCGGCCGACCGCAGCCTTCACGACTTCGTCGACCCAGGCATTCTCGGCCGCAAGCGCCGGCTCCAATGTCCGTGCGCCGCGCTTGCGCGCCTGATCGATGACATAGGCGATGTGCTGCGATTGCTCGTCGATGATGTGCGGAAAGTTGGCGCTCTGGCCGGCCTGCACCGTCACGATCAGGAAGCAGTTCGGGAAGCCGCGGCTGTAGAAGCCGTGCATCGTCTTGACGCCATCGCGCCAGCGCTCGGACAGGCTGACGCCGTCGCGGCCATAGACCTCAAAACCCATGCGGCGCGCATAGTCGGTGCCGACCTCAAAGCCGCTGGCATAGATCAGACAGTCGAGCTCGTAGGCCTTGCCGTCGGCAACGACCGCATTTTCGGTGATGCGCTCGACGCCCCTGCCCCCGGTATCGACGAGATGCACGTTAGGACGATTGAACGTGTCGAGATACTCGTCGTGAAAGCACGGCCGCTTGCAGAACGCCTTGTACCAGGGCTTGAGCGCCGCTGCGGTCGCGTCCTTGACCACGGCGTCGACGCGGGCCCGGATCTCCTCCATCTTGCGATAGTCGGCCTGCTCGATCACTTTCAGCGCTTCTTCCATCGAGGCGACCTTATGCGGCTGACGACGCGGCGCCAGCAAGATCTCGCCGAGCAGGCCGGTCCAGCCGTCCTGCACCAGATCCTGCTCGAACGGCTCACCCGAAATCACAGCGGTGAAATTGTCCATCCGATCGCGCTGCCAGCCGGGCTTCAAGCTTTCCGCCCAGGCATGATCCGTCGGCCGGTCGTCGCGCACGCCGATCGCCGATGGCGTGCGCTGGAAGACGTAGAGCTCTTTCGCCGAGCGGCCGAGATGCGGCACGCATTGGACGGCGGTCGCACCGGTGCCGATGATGCCGACGCGCTTGTCGGCAAGACCGTCGAGACCTCCCTCGGCGCTGCCGCCAGTGTAGGAATAGTCCCACCGGCTGGTATGGAAGCTGTGGCCTTTGAAGCTTTCGATGCCGGGAATGCCCGGCAGCTTCGGCCGGCTCAACGGACCTCCGGCCAGGATCACAAAGCGTGCGCGGATGCGATCGCCGCGATCGGTCTCGACCAGCCAGCGTCCCTCGCGCTCCTGCCACGCCATGCGTGAGATGACGGTCTGGAACAGCGCGCGTTCGTAGAGGCCGAAGTGACGGCCGATGCGGCGCGAGTGTTCGTAGATCTCCGGCGCACGCGCATATTTGCGCACCGGCATGTAGCCGGTCTCTTCCAGCAGCGGCAGATAGATGTAGCTCTCGGTGTCGCAGGCCGCGCCGGGATAGCGATTCCAGTACCAGGTGCCACCGAAATCGGCGGCCTTTTCCACGATGCGGAAATCAGTGATGCCGGCCGCGCGCAGACGCGCACCACACAGCAAGCCGCCGAAGCCGCCGCCGACGATGACGACCTCGGTTTCTTCGCTGACGGGCTCGCGGGCAAATCCGGCATCGGCCCAGGGATCGTCGAGATAGCGGGCAAAGCCTGCGGCCATCTCGACATACTGCGCCTTGCCTTCGGAGCGAAGACGCAGGTCGCGCTCGTCACGATAGCGCGCACGCAGGGCCTGAATGTCGATGGTAGGTGTGCCGGCTGCGCCGGTCTTGTGTCTTTCCGCTGACATCGATCTCCTCCACGGCGGGCGCAGCTTCGGCCTGCAGTGCCCACCAGTTAGCCCTGAAAAAGTGACGCGTGCAATCACATCCGCCATTTTTCGCCTGTACGCCGCGTGGCGTTCCGCTACCCTTGAACGCAAGCGCGAATGCGTCATGCAACGACATGCTTTTAGAAGCGTCATGATTCTAGAAACGTCATGATTTTAGAAACGACATGGCTTTCGGAGGGGACAATGCAGGGATTGATGATGGACATGCCGCTGCTGATCAGTGGCCTGATCCAGTATGCTGCCGATTATCACGGCGAGGCGGAGATCGTCGCGCGCGAGATCGAAGGCGACATCCATCGCTACACCTATGCGCAGGCGCATCCGCGCATCAAGCGCATGGCACTGGCGCTCGAGCGGCTCGGCATGAGGCAAGGCGATCGTGTCGGGACACTGGCCTGGAATACGCATCGTCATTTCGAGATGTTCTACGCGGCGCCCGGCATGGGCTATGTGCTGCACACCGTCAATCCGCGACTGTTCCCCGAACAGCTGGTCTACATCATCAACCACGCCGAAGACCGCATCCTCTTCGTCGACCGCGCCACGCTGCCGATCGTCGAGGCGATCGCACCGCAGCTGAAGACGGTTGAAGCCTACGTGATCATGTCCTCGCGCGAACGCATGCCGGAGACGAATCTTGCGAACATGCATTGCTATGAGGAACTCCTGGACAAGGAGAGCGACGCCGGTTTCGCCTGGCCAGAGTTCGACGAGAAATCCGCCTCCACCATCTGCTACACGTCGGGCACGACGGGGAATCCCAAAGGCGTCATCTATTCGCACCGCGCCGCGGTCCTCCAGACCATGACGTGCTGCAACTTCGACTTCATTCCCGGGCATCTCGAAGGCGTGCGCGAGGTGATGATGCCGATGGCGCCGCTGTTTCACGGCAACGGCTGGAACATGCCGTTCACCGCGCCCTATACCGGCTCGAAGCTGGTGCTGCCCGGCCGCAATTACGAGCCCGACAAGCTCTATGAGCTGCTGGAGGGCGAGAAGGTGACGCTGTCGGCGGGCGTGCCGAGCTTCTGGCTGATCCTGCTCGACTGGCTCGGCCGCACCGGCAACACATTCACGACCCTGCGCGCGACGCTGTCATCGGGCTCGGCGCCGCCCCGCGCCATGGTCGAGAAACTCAAGCGCGACTACCACGTCGATTACATTCAGGCCTGGGGCATGACGGAAGCGCTGGGCTGCTCGATGCCGGGATTGAGGCCGGGCTCGGAGCATCTCAGCGAAGCGGAAAAATTCGATCGCCGCCAGGTCTCGGGCCGCGCCTGTTTCGGCACGACCTTGCGTATCGTCGACGACGGCGGCAGCGAGCTGCCTCGTGACGGCAAGACTGTCGGCCATCTGCGCGCCCGCGGCCCCTGGGTCGCCTCCGGCTACATGAAGCTCGACGAAGGCCTCGATCGCGACGGCTGGCTGATCACCGGCGACATGGCCGTGATCGACCAACACGGCCATGTGACGCTCACCGATCGCTCCAAGGACGTGATCAAGTCGGGCGGCGAATGGATCTCCTCGATCCAGCTCGAGGACATCGCCCTGTCCCATCCCGACGTGCTGCAGGCCGCCGTGGTCGCCATTGCACACGAAAAATGGCAGGAGCGCCCCCTGCTCCTGGTCGTCCGCAAGAAGGGCGCGACCGTCGACGGCAAGACCCTGCTCGACCACATGCGTCCCAAGATCGCGAGCTGGTGGATGCCGGATGCGGTCGAGTTCCTCGATGAATTCCCGATGACCGGCACCGGCAAGGTGCTCAAATCGGCGCTACGCGAGAAGTTCAGGGCGTACCGTGTCGGGTAGGTTTGGCCCCTCTCATTGCGCGATCATCTTCATCTTTTGGTAGATTCGGGGGCGATATATCCGTGGCATCGCGAACCCCTCATCGAGGATATTATGGCGTTTTCCGGATTGGGCCTGCATCTCGGCAATCTGTCCCGCCTATCGAATGCGCAGACGCGTTCGATCAGCCCCGAGAACTTCACCGGTGAGAAGGGCAAGGGCGGCATGTCCGTCGACGGGCCTGCGGCGTCGCAGGCCCGCGATCTCGGGCAAGGCTGGAAGGTCTCGCCCTATGTCGTGATTGAGCCCGGCGCGACATTCACGCTCGCAAACATCGAAGGCCAGGGCGCGATCCAGCAGATCTGGATGACGTTGGCGCGCGGACGTCTGCGTCATTCGATCCTGCGGGTCTACTGGGATGGTCAGGAGCAGCCGAGCGTCGAATGCCCGGCCGGCGATTTCTTCGCCTGCGGATGGGAGGAGTTTGCGCAGGTGTCGTCGCTCGCCGTCTGCGTCAATCCCGGGCGTGGGTTCAACTGCTACTGGGAAATGCCGTTCCGCAAGCGCGCGCGCTTCACGATGGAGAACCGCAGCGAGGAAGCGCTGACGGTCTACTACCAGATCAACTTTGCGCTGACCGACGTGCCCGAGGACTGCGCTTATTTCCATGCGCAATTCCGCCGCACCAATCCGCTGCCCTACAAGGACGTCTACACCATCCTCGATGGCGTCAGCGGGCGCGGCCAGTATGTCGGCACCTACATGGCCTGGGGCGTCAACAACAACGGCTGGTGGGGCGAAGGCGAGATCAAGTTCTTCATCGACGGCGACGGCGAATTCCCTACCATCTGCGGAACGGGCACCGAGGATTATTTCTGCGGCGCGTATAATTTCGATCCCTACGTGGCGCATTCCGGCCGCGGCCTCGTACAGCAATCGCGCTATCAGGAATTCACCACGCCCTATGCCGGCCTGCCGCAGGTGATCCGCCCCGACGGCGTCTACAAATCGCAGCAGCGCTTCGGCATGTACCGCTGGCACATCCCCGATCCCGTTCGCTTCCAAAGCGACCTTCGCGTCACCATCCAGGCGCTGGGCTGGCGTACGGGCTTCAAGGAGGCAAAATATCTCCCGCTGCAGGACGACATCGCGTCCGTGGCGTTCTGGTACCAGACCCTGCCGGCAGCGCCGTTCCCTGAACTGGCCGGCCCGGAATATCTCGAGATCGACTAGCCCGACACCTTTAGGGGGAGCATGCGCTTAGTTCAACACTTCCACCGTCGCTGATCGCCCGGCGACCAGCGACAGCCCGTCGGGCACTGGATCGAGCCTGATGCGCACGGGCACCCGCTGGGCGAGCCGCACCCAGCTGAAGGTCGGGTTGACGTTGGCGAGCAGGCTTGCACCTTCGGCACGGTCGCGGTCCTCGATGCCGGCGGCGATGCTCTCGACATGGCCTGATAGTGTGACCTTCTCACCCATCAGGCGGACCTGCGCTCTGTCGCCGGTGCGGATGCGCGCGAGCTTTGTCTCTTCGAAATAGCCCTCCACATGCAGCGTGTCGCTGTCGACCAGCGCCATCACGCCCTTGCCGGCCGTGACGTAAGCGCCGGGCCGCAGATCCATGTTGGTAATCACGCCGTTGACGGAAGCCCGGACCTCGCTGCGATCGAGATTGAGCTGGGCGACCGCGCGGTCGGCAACCGCCGCATCGAAGGCCGCCTTGGCCTGCAGCTGGGTCGCAAGCACCTGCTCCTGCTTCTGTTGCGAGACGGCATCGGTTGTCAGCGTGCTGTAGCGCTTCAGATCGGCATTGGCCTGATCCAGCGTGGCCTGATGCCCGGCGACCGACGCATCGGCCTGCCGCAGCGCGAGCGCGAACCGTTCGCGGTCGATCTTGAACAACACGTCGCCACGATGGACCTTCTGGTTGTCCTTGACCAGAACCTCGGTGACGAAACCTGAAACGTCGGGTGCGACCTGCACGACGTCGGCCCGCACACGGCCGTCACGCGTCCACGGCGACTCCATATAATAGACCCACAGTTCGCGGCCCACGCCGAGCGCCGCCACGACCACGAAGACGGTGACCGCGAGCCGGGCAATCCAGGCGAAATTCCCCTTCATGAGAGATACTCCGAGAGATAGACGACGCCGCCGAGAAGGCAGACGAAAATCGCGAAATCGAACAGTGCGCGGTGCCAGACCAGCCGGTAGAGGTCGAAGCGCTGCATCAGCCGGCGCAGAAGCGCGCTCAGCACATAGGCGACGATGATCCAGAGCAAGAGCGCCGGCACGAGCACGCCGTAGATGTCGATCACATATCTCATGCCGCCACACTCGCATCCGCGCGCGGCCGATAGGCCGGTGCGTCCGGGAACAGGCCGCGCCTGATACCGACAAGGCCGATCAGCGCATCTTCGCGCGCGCTGTCATTGGGATCCTTCACCGCCTGGGCCAAAGCCAAATCGACACTGGTCAGGAGCTCGCGCGGCATTCCCCCGCCCGCATAGCTGCGGCAGGCAATGGCGAGCTGGTCGAGCATGTCGTCGATAACGGTGATGGTCGATGCCGCAAGCCCGTAGCGCGCACGGCGCAGATCGATGATATTGATGCCGATGCGGAGCTGCACGAGACTGTCAGCGTCGCGCCGGTCGCTCTCCGACAGGAAGGCGATGCGCTGCACCAGAAGCCCGAGCCGGTGCAGCATGAGGCCCGCGAACTCCGCGCGATCACGTTTGCCACGCCGTTCGGCGGCGACCGCGATCGTGATCCAGCTCGACAGCACCAGGCGATTGGCGATCCACTCCGCGCCCACCCCGCGCGCAATCCGCGTCACCAGCTCGGCGATCAGGACGCCGACGAAGAACGCGACGGCGGAATTGGCGTAGGAGGCGAAATCCGCGATATAGGTCGATTGCAGCGCAAGCAGCGTCGCGGTGTTGGCCGCGAGCGCCATGCCGGTGCCCGCCGTTGCCGGCCGCGCGATCAGGAAGCCATAGAGCAGGAAGGTCGGCGCCAGCGCGACGACCAGCACCTCGATATGGGAGATCGCGGGCACCAGCGCGAACAGATAGATCGCAACGACCACGATGGCGACCAGCGACCACAGGCCGAAGCTGCGGATGAAGCGCGCCGGCTCGTCCTGGGCTGCGAAGAACGAGCAGGCCACCGCCGCCATCATTGGCGCCGAGGCGCCATCGGGCCAACCCGTTCCGATCCAGAACGCGCAGCAGATCAGGATCGCCACGGCCGCACCGGCCGCCGACCACAGCGCGAGCCCGCGATCCCGGTGGCGCACGGGCGCGGCGCCGGCTTCGGAATGGAAGGCCAGATCGAGGGTCGAGACGTTCCGGTTCCCGGCGATCGCCTTGGTCAGCTCGCGGCAGTCGCGGGAGAGATCGACGAGGTCGCGCAGTCGTGACAGCAGGCTCGTGATAATGATCCGCTCCCAGGACGCGCTGTCGTCGAGCACCGCCTGCCGCTCCGCGATCATAGCGCGGATCCGCTCGGCCGGTTGCCGCGCGCTCACGTCGCTGACGATCCATTGCGCGATATCCTCCAGCAATCGCTTCAGCTCCGGCTGCCGGCGCAGAGCCTCCTCCCCCAACGCAGCCAGCCGATCCTCCAGTGAAGCGATCACAGGCAGCAGCATCAGCATGCGCAGCCGGATTTCGCCGAGGCCGGTCACCGCGTTGCGATCGGTCAGCCGGTCATAGGCGAGGTGGGCGGAGAGGGTGTCGATTTCGACGATATCGGTCGCGAGCTTGAGGCGCTTGCCGCGGCGGGTTTCGCCGGTGCCCTCACGCAGCAGCACGACCTGACTGAGGCGGCGCGCATCCAGGAGCCAGCTGTCGACACGGCCGGCGACCGCTGGCGCGACGCTGCGGGGAAACACGATGGTCGAGACCAGGCTGGCGCAGATGATGCCGAGCGAGATTTCCTCGAGCCTTGCCACCGCGGTGTCGAAAATCGCGCCGGGCTCGGACACCGAGGGAAAGCCGATCAGCGCGACGGTATACCCCGCCAGCATGAAGACGTAGCTGCGCGGCGTGCCGTCGAGCAGCGAGAGATACAGGCACAGCCCGACCCAGAGCGCGATGGCGAGGCACAACAGTTCGGGCGCGTTGATGAGGTTCGGTACCAGCACCACCGTCATGGTCGCGCCCACCAGCGTGCCCATCACGCGGAAGAAGGCCTTTGAGCTGGTCGCGCCTGCGAGCGGCTGCGAGGTGATGTAGACGGTCGCCATCGCCCAATACGGCCGCGGCAGATCCATGGCGAGCGCAATGACCAGCGCCAGCATCGACGCGGCAAACGTCTTCAAAGCGAAAATAAGGTCCGCGTGGCGGACCAGGAACGGCTCATCTGCCCGCATGGCTATTTCGCCTCTTAGTCGCGACCGGCCGCTGCGGGTTGCGCATCCATGCCAATCGAACGGTTGATAGCCCAGGCGCGGGCCTTCCGCCAGACCGGCCTGCGTCGATCAGCCATCACAGCTCTCGATGTGCGCCGGGGGGTCCGGGAACGCATATATTTTCGTCATGTCCCCCGCTACATTGCTGCCCACCGCAGCTCGCCGACCGCTATAAGTTCTCCAGCAAGATTCCCCTGATGAATGTCCAGACCGCCCTCGATCTGATCTTCCGCAACGCCCTGTTGCGATCATCCCCTACGCCCGTCGATATCGGCGTGAAGGGCGGACGAATCGCCGCGATCGAACCAAAACTGGCCTGCGAGGCGGCGGAGGTCGATCTCGGCGGACGGCTGGCTCTGCCCGGCTTCGTCGACACCCACATCCATCTCGACAAGGCCTGCCTGCTCGAGCGTTGCGGGCACATCCACGGGACGCTCGGTGATGCCATCCGTGCCGTCTCGGCGATGAAGCGAGATTTCGGCGTCGACGACGTCTATGCCCGCGGCGCAAAAGTGCTCGAGCGCGCCATCGTCCACGGCACGACGCGGATGCGCACCCATGTCGAGGTTGACCCGCGCATCGGCTTGCGCAGCTTCGAGGCGGTCAAGGCCCTCAAGCGCGATTATGCCTGGGCGATCGATCTTGCGCTCTGCGTCTTTCCGCAGGAGGGTCTGACCAACGATCCCGGGGCCGAGGAGCTGCTGGTCCGGGCCTTGCGCGACGGCGCCGAGGCGATCGGCGGCTGCCCCTATACGGACACCGACCCAAACGCGCATCTCGCGCGCATCTTCGACCTCGCCCAGCAATTCGACCTCGACGTTGATCTCCATCTCGACTTCGATCTCGATCCCTCCTGGTCGCATCTCGACGAGGTCTGCCGGCAGACCGAACAGCGCAACTACGGCGGTCGCGTCGCGATCGGACATGCCACAAAACTCTCGGCCTTGCCGCCGGAACGGCTGAAGGCGGCCATCGCGCAATTGGCGAAGGCCGGCGTCGCCGTCACCGTGCTACCCGCGACCGATCTCTACCTGATGGGACGCGAGGCCACCCACAACGCACCGCGCGGACTGACGCTTGCGCACAAGCTCGCCGGCGACGGCATCATCTGCTCGGTCGCGACCAACAACGTGCTCAATCCCTTCACGCCGTTCGGCGATGCCTCGCTGCTGCGAATGGCGAACTTTTACGCCAATGTCGCCCACGCCGCCGTCGGCGACTTCGACATCTGCCTCGATCTCGTCACCGAACTGCCGGCGCGGTTGATGAACCTCACAGACTACGGGATCGCGATGGGCAAGCCCGCCGATCTCGTCGTGCTCGACACGCAGGACAGCCGCTTCGCCATCGCCGAGCTGCCGGAGATCTTGATGGGGTTCAAGAGCGGGCGGCAGACTTTTGAGCGGAAGCGAGCGACACTGCTTAAGCCGCAAGACTGAACCGCTCGCGCAACGACAAATCGAGCAACGGAGCAACCGGATGGCCTTCGACAAGATCTTCCTGAACGCCCGCTTCGACGGCGGGGCTCGCCATCACATCGCGGTCAAGGACGGGCGTATCGCCGCGATCATGCCGGCTGACACGCCCACCGGCGGTGCCGAGACGATCGACCTCGGCAACGCCCTCGTCGTTCCCGGCTTCGTCGAAGGCCACATCCATCTCGACACCAGCTTCTATGGCGACGCCTGGCGTCCGCACAAGCCATGCACTGATGGATTCAACGTGCATGAGCGCGTGGCCTTCCAGGCCGAGAACATGGCCGAGGCTGCGCCGATGGACGTGCGGGCGCGCAACCAGCTCGACCTCTGCATCGCCCACGGCAGCACGCAGATGCGCAGCCACGTGATGGTCGACGGCTCGGTCGGCCTGAAGTCGCTGGAGACGATCTTGCGCGTGCGCGAGGACTATCGCGGCCTGATCGACATCCAGCTCGTCGCCTTTCCCCAGAGCGGCATTTTGGCAAGCCTGGGCACGCCGCAATTGCTCGACGAAGCCATCGGCCTCGGCGCGAACCTCGTCGGTGGGCTCGATCCCGCGAGCTTCGATCGCGATGTCGAGAAGCATCTGGATGTGGTGTTTGGCGTCGCCAACAAGCACGGCATCGACGTCGACATTCACCTGCACGATATGGGCACGCTGGGCGCATTCGAGATCGAGCAGATCGCAGCGCGCACGCGTGCGCTCGGCATGGAAGGTCAGGTCGCCATCAGCCACGCTTACGGGCTCGGCGATATTTCCGCAGATCAGCTCAAGACAGTCGCCGACACCCTCGCCCGCTCCGGCGTCGCGATCATGACGAATGCACCCGGCGCCCGCGCCTTCCCGCCTATCCTGGCGCTGCGTAGCGCCGGCGTAACCGTGTTCAGCGGCAACGACAACATTCGCGATTCCTGGTGGCCCTATGGCGACGGCGACATGCTGCGCCGGGCGACGACGCTCGGCTATCGCTCGGGCTTCAACATCGACGAGGAATTGCGTATCGCATTCGATGTTGTCACCGAAGCCGGCGCGAAAGCGCTGCGGCTCGACGGCTACGGCCTGCGCGTCGGCGCCAAAGCCGATTTCGTCACGCTGAATGCGGAACATGTTCCCGAGGCTGTGGTGGCGGTGCCGCAGGGTCGCTCCGTGTACAAGGAGGGCAAGCTTGTTGCGTCGAACGGTAAAATAGTCGGAAAACGCAGCTAATCCCCCGATCGTTTCCATCCGATTTTACCGCCGATCTGGGCGGTGGCTGAGTCCGGTAGAATCCCGGTCCGTAGCCCCCACGCGTTGCGGGAAGGGTCCGGTCGTCTTACTAAGACCTTGCACTGACCATCTGCGTTTACTGAAGTTTGGATATGTTCAGCGCATTCAGCAGCATTGATTACCAGTCCCTTCGGGCCAGCACGCCCGCCGAAACCGCCGTCAAGCGGCTTAATGGCATTGGTGAGGTCCTGTCGGGCCTCGACATCTCGGCGATCCAAACGCAGGACGACACGGCTCGCGCGCTGCGGACGCTCGACACCGCCGACAAGTGCATTCGCATGATCCTGACCGAATTCAGGACCGAGCGCACCAAGGACGTCGTCGGCGAAGCCACGCGCCTCATCGACTTGATCGAGGCCGCCCGCGACGAGATCTCGGGCTATCGCGACTGCGGCAGTATCCCGAGCTAAGCGGGTGCGTTCGGCTCTAACGCTTGATCTTCGCTAGAATGCGATCCGCCTCGGTGCGCCAATCCGCGCTACGCGCAAATTCCTTCGTTCCCTTCGTGCCGAACAGGCCCTCGTCGGCGAGATCGGCCACCCAGGCCTGACGCTCGGCCGTACCCTGCGCCGACCACGGCGTCAGCCCCGCCTCGCGCACGGTCTCTGCGACCTCGCGCACCTCTTCGGCACGGCGGCGGCCGTGCTCGATCGCGCGCTGGAAGAAATAAGCGCCCTGCTTTTCCCAATCGATCGCGGGAAAGGTTTCCGTCAGCGAAGCCAGCACCGCGTCCTCGACGCCATAGGCCCGCGCGGTGGTGAAGCTCTCGATGACCATGGCCTCGAGGCCCTTGATCATGATACTGCGGCACATCTTCACGGCTGAAGATACACCGAGCTTGTCGCTCGCGACCTTCGCCGCAAAGCCGATTGTATTCAGCAGCGGCTCGAGCTCCTTCGCGCCGGGACCGCCCAGCAGCAGCGGCACCTTGATCCGATAAGGCGGCACCGAGGTCATCACGGCACCCTCGACATAGCGGCCCGCGGCGCCATCGATCAGCGCCGCCGCACGCTGCTTGGCGCCCGGCGAGGCCGAGTTGAAATCGAGGAACCAGGTGCCCTGGTTGATCGCACCCGCGCAGGCTTTTGCCACTGGCACCGCCTGGCTCGCGGTGACGGCGGAGATGATGAAATCGGATTTCGCCGTCAGCTCGGTGTGAGAGGCAGCGAGCGCCACGCCGAATTTCGTCGCGTGCTCTTTCAGCGATGCGCCCTGCTCGTCTCCGAGCTTGATGTCATAGGCGGCGACCCTGATGTCCTGTTGGCGCAAATCCTCAGCAAGAATCCTGCCGACCTCGCCGTAGCCAACCAGCCCGATCTGCCATCGCCTCGGATCCGACATCAGTTCAACCCTCGTGTCGTCGCGTCGAAGAGCTCCTCGACTGCATAGCGGCGCGGAATCAGCCCCTGCTGGAATGCGTAGTCGACGATCAGCTCCAACGGCTTTCTGTTCGCCTCGATCCCGAACGGAACGAAGTCGGGCGTCGCAGCGGGCCCCGCCTGCTCCTTGTTCTGCTTGAGCAGATCATAGATGCCCGCAACCACGTCGGGGCGCGATCTCGCGAGGCTCTCGGTCACGACCACGAGATGATTGACCGGCACCACGCCGCGGCGGGCAAACCATTTCGCGGCCTCAGCAGCCGGATCGGGAAATAGCGGCTTCAGCTTTGGGTCGTTCGACGTCTCGCCGAGAACGGCGTCGACCCCGCCGTCAAGCAGCATCTCCAGAGCCTTCTTGTCCTTCGGCGCCCGCTCGGTGGTGTCGACATATTCGGCGACATGCGGATCCTCGAAGGTCACCCAGCGGATCCTGTCGAGATTGACGCCACAGTCGTTGGCGAGGATGCCCCTGATCCAGGCGCCCGTCGTCGTCGTGAACGAGCGGATGCCGACGCGCTTGCCTTCGAGATCGGATGGCCCCAGCATCCCACGCGCGGGATTGTACAGCGCATAGGAATGCTGGAAGCGGCCCATCATGGTCGCGGGCAGCAGCACCAGCGGCTTGCCGTGCGCTTTCGCCATCAGATAGGTGACGATCGCCATCTCGCAGACGTCAAATGCCTGCTCGCGTACCATCGGCTTGAAAGCCGTGTTGGTCGGCGTGTACTCGATGAAATCGAGGTCGAACAGCTCGGAGCGGAGCTCGCCGCTCTTCACCGCCTGGACATGGGGGTGACTGCCGAGCACAGCCTTCAGCTTGAGACGGTCCATCGGTGCGCTCCGCTTCTTTTATCCCGCTTAGACGTCCTCTGGATTGTCGACGTAGACGAGCCCGGCCTTCGCCAGCGCCTCGCGCATGCTGTACATGTCGAGGCCCAATTCGCCCGAGGCGAGGCGTTTGCGCTTGCCGCCCTCGTCGGCGTTGCGCTTCTTCGCCTTCTCGGCAACCTCGGTGGCATAGCGCTTCGGCACCACCACGACGCCGTCGTCATCGGCGACGACGATGTCACCGGGATCGACGTTGACGCCGGCGCAGACCACGGGGACGTTGACCGAGCCGAGCGTGGCCTTGACTGTGCCCTTGGCCGAGACCGCGCGCGACCACACCGGAAAATTCATCTCATGCAGCGCTTTGACGTCGCGGCAGCCGGCATCGATGATCAACCCCTGCACACCGCGTGCCTGAAGCGAAGTCGCCAGCAGCTCGCCGAACATCCCGTCGGTATTGTCGGTGGTGCAGCCGACGACGAGGATGTCGCCCTCCCTGCACTGCTCGACGGCGACATGGATCATCCAGTTGTCGCCTGGCTGCGCCAGCACGGTGACGGCGGGACCGGCGATCGACGCGCCCGCCCAGACCGGCCGCAAGTACGGTTTCATCAGGCCGATGCGACCATAGGCCTCGTGCACGGTCGAGACGCCATATTCCGCCATGCCAGCGGGATCGGCACGCTTGATGTTGCGAACGACGACCGGCTTCATGCCAGCACCTCCGCAACCGTCGGGAACAGGCGCTGATAAGACTCGCCATAGGTCATGGGAATGCCGGTGTTGCGGCTACCCTGGATGCCGCGGTTGAGCGCGACGCGCTCGTAATACCCCCACAGATGCTTTTGCGCGGCGAGGATCTGGAACGCCTCGTACTTTTCCTTCCAGACCTCGTCGATCTTCAGAAGCAGGTCCGGCTTGTAGTTGCACTGCTCGGGCTGGTGCGGTTCGAACAGAAACACCGGCGGCGCCGAATATTGGTACTGAGCGCCCGGCTTGTGACCCATGGCCTGCGCGACCACACGGGTCTCCTGCGCGAAGTGCGCCGCGTTCGGATGGTCGAAATTGTAGGGGTCTTCCAGCGCGTGCGTCAGCACGAAGCTCGGATTGAGCTCGCGGTAGATGTCGACCATGCGGTCGAAATGCGCCTCGGTCAGCTTCAGCGGATAGTCGCCGCAATCGAAGAACTCGATCTCCGCGCCGAGCAGCTTTGCCGCCCGCTCCGCCTCGTCCTTGCGGCCCGCCTTGACCGATTCCAGCGTCGCGCCCTTTTCCTTCCAGGCGAACTGGCTCTCGCCGCGCTCGCCGAAGGACATGCAGACGATCTTCATGCGATAGCCCTTCTTCGCATGCAGCGCGATGGCGCCACCGGCGCGCCAGACGAAATCGCCGGGATGGGCGGTGATCACGAGACCTGTTTTCATGGGACTACTCCCCTCTTTCGTTCGTCAACATCATAGGCTGGTTGCGTCATCCCGGCAGCAATTTCATCAGGCCGCGGCAGCCGTAGGTTCCTCGCCGTCGAGCACGCGCTTCAGGCGCTCGCGATCGAGTGCCCCTTCCCATTTGGCAATCGCGATGGTCGCCACCGCGTTCCCGATCAGATTGGTCGGCGTCAGCCCTTGCGACATCAGGCGATGGATGCCGAGCACCAGCGCGACGCTCGTCACCGGGATGGAGCCGGTGGCGGACAGCGTCGCCGCCAGCACGACAAAGGCCGCGCCCGCGATGCCCGCCGCGCCCTTGGAGGTCACGAGCAGAATCAGCAGCAGCTCGATCTGCTCGGCGAGCCCCAACGGGGTGTTGGTCGCCTGCGCCAGGAACACGGAAGCGGCGGCAAGGTAGAGACAAGTGCCGTCGAGATTGAATGAATAGCCGGTTGGGATCACGAGCCCAACCACGCTCTTCTCGCAGCCGGCTTTCTCCAGCTTGGTTAGCATCCGCGGCAGCACCGTCTCGGACGACGTCGTGGCGATGCAGATCAATAGCTCTTCCCAGATGTAGCGGATCAGCTTCAGCAGCGAGAAGCCACAGAGACGCGCCACCGGGCCGAGCGCCACGATGATGAAAATCACGCAGGTGAGATAGAACCCGCCCAGCAGCTTGCCGAGCGAGGCCAGCGAGCCGACGCCGAACTTGCCGACGGTAAAGGCGATCGCGCCAAACGCGCCGATTGGAGCTGCCCACATCACGAAGCCGACCACGGCAAACACCATCCTGGCGGAGATGTCGATCAAATTGACCAGGGGTGCGGCGCGCTCGCCGAGCTGCACCAGCGCGAAGCCGCACAGCACCGAAATGAACAGGACCTGGAGGATGTTGCCCTCGGCAAAGGCGCCGATAAATGTCGCCGGCACGATATTCGTCAGGAACGGCACGAAGCCGATCACCGCCGTCTGCTTGACGTAAGGCTCAACCGCGCTGGCATTGATGCTGGCGGGATCGATGTTCATGCCGGCGCCTGGCTTGAGCACATTCACCGCGATGAGACCGATGATCAGCGCGATCGTGGTCATGACCTCGAAATAGATGATGGCCTTGACCGCGACCCGCCCGACCCGCGCCATGTCGGCCATATGCGCGATGCCATGGACGACGGTGCAGAAGATGATCGGCGCGATCAGCATCCGGATCGCCTTGATGAAGGCGTCCCCGAGCGGCTGCATCTTCGTGCCCGCCTCGGGACTGACGATCCCAAGCGCGATGCCGGCCGCCATGGCAATGAGCACCTGGATCCAGAGCTCCTTCCACCAGGCGCGGGCGCGCGGCTTGTCGACCGCCATCGCCGTCATTCGTCGAATCCAAACAGCCGCGCGGGATTATCGACCAGGATCTTCTGCAGAAGCTCCGGCTCCGGCGCGAATAGCGGGATCAGATCGACGAGGTCGCCATCATTGGGCATCACCTTGACGTTGGGATGTGGCCAGTCCGTGCCCCAGATGATGCGGTCGGGCGCCGTCTCGACGATCTTGCGCGCGAACGGCACGGCATCGGTGAATGGCGGGCCGGCGGAGGACACCCGCTCCGAGCCGCAGATCTTGACCCAGCATTTTTTGTCACGCTGCATCAGCTCGATCAAGATCTTGAACGGAAGCTGGTCGAGCCCCTCGGAGGCCTTCACCCGCCCCATATGGTCAATGGTGTAGCTCAGCGGCAGCCTTGTCAGCATGTCCGCATATTCGGGCAGGTCGATCGCATCGAAATGCAGATCGATGTGCCAGCCGAGCGGCGCGACCATCGCGATGATGCGGTTGAACACACTCTTGTCAGGGACGCCGCCGAGATGGCGGACGAAATTGAAGCGGCAGCCGCGGAAGCCGCCCTCGTGCAGCACGCGAAGCCCGCGTTCGGTGATGGTGTCGTCGATATTGGCGACTGCGCGATAGGCGCCGTTGCTTTGCGCAATGGCGTCGAGGGCGACCGTGTTGTCGATGCCATGCACGCTGGCATTGACGATGACCGCGCGCTCCACACCGAGCTTGGCGTGCAGGACCTTGAAGTCCTCGAGCGGAGCATCCGGCGGCGTGTAGGAACGATCCGGCGCATAAGGATATTTCGCGCCGGGCCCGAAGATGTGGCAATGCGCATCGCAGGACAGCTTTGGCAGCCTGAACTTCGGCGTGCACGTGTTTGGATCGGGCGGCGGAATGGTCGGCGTGTACATCATATTCATCAGCTGAACTTGAACAGGCGGGCGGGATTGTCGACCAGCAACTTCTGCTGGATCGCCTTGCCGGGCGCGCAGAGCGGGATCAAATCGACAAGATCGCCGTCATTCGGCATCACCTTGACGTTGGGGTGCGGCCAGTCGGTGCCCCAGATGACGCGCCCGGGCGCGTTGTCGATCAGCGCCTTCGCGAACGGCACCGCGTCGTGGAACGGCTTGCCGGCGGCGGAGGCCCGCTCGAGGCCGGTGATCTTGACCCAGCACTTCTCGTCCCTCTTCTGGAGGTCGAGCAGCGCAGTGAAGCCGGGATCGTCGAGACCTTTCGCGGCCTGGACCGTGCCCATGTGATCGATCACGTAAGGCGTCGGCAGCGCGGTCAGGATCGGCGCGAATTCGGCGATCGTGCCGGGCTCGAAATAGACGTCGATGTGCCAGCCGAGCTCGGCGACCCGATGCACGATGCGCTGGAACTTGTTCATGTCGCCCACGCCACCGAGGCGCTTGAGGAAGGCGAAGCGGCAGCCGCAGATGCCGCCCTTGTCGAGCGCCGCCAGCTCCTTCCCGGTCATCTCGTCGCTGACATTGGCGATGCCCTTGTAGGCGCCCTCGCTCTGCGCGATCGCATCGGTGACGACGCGATTGTCGGTGCCGTGGACCGTGGCATTGACGATCACGCAGCGCTCGACGCCGATCTTCTCGTGCACACTGCGGAACATCTCCAGCGGCGCGTCGGCGGTGTTGTAGGGACGCTTCTCCGAGAAGGGATAACGGGACGCCGGCCCGAAGATGTGGGTGTGGCTGTCGCAGGATTTCGGTGGCAGCTTGAACGACGGCGTCTTGGGATTTGGATCCGGCGGATCAATCGTCGGCATCGCTTTGGGCTCGGCCCCTTGCGCACGCACTTGGCTCGCGAGCGCGGCGCCGGCCAGTCCGGTCAAGAGATGCAAGCACTCCCGCCTGTTCATTTCCTCAAACACCCCATCACATGTCCGCTTGCAAGCGGAAGCGCTGTTACGCGCCTCCCCTCGGGCGGTTTCTTTCAAGTCTTGCTGCTGACGACCGGCCGTCGCTTCGCGGGTACGGCCTGGTCGAGCGCCGGCGCCTGAAAGGCGGCGACGGTGGCCTGCACCAGTTGCTCGATGGCATTGGCGGGATCATTGCCGTCGGCCTCGCCCCGCGACAGGCGCGAGACCCGGTCCGGCGTCACCAGCGAGTAATAGAGTGCGCCGAGCAGGAAGTGGCTGCGCCAGACGATGTCGGTGCGCGGAATGTGCGGCAGGCTGTCGTGGATCGCATCGATAAAAGCGTGGCTGGTGTCGTCAAAGGTCTGCGCGATGATTTTTCGCGCGACCTCGTTGCCTTCCGCCGACATCACGGCGCGCAGCCGCGTGAAGCGCGCGCCACCTCCGGCGAGATCGCTGCCCGAGGTGAAAGCCGGCACCACATAGGCCCGCACCACCGCTTCCAGCCGATCCTGGAGATCGCGCACGCGCTTGGCGGCGGCGAGCAGCTCCGAGCGGCGCAAATTCATCGGCCCGCAATGGCGCCGGTAGATCTCCAGCAGCAGGCCGTCCTTGGTCTTGAAATGATAGGTCACGCTGCCGGGATTGGCCCCGGCCGCCTGTGCGATGTCGCGCACCGAGACGGCGTTGAAGCCGTTGGTGGCGAACAGCTCCTCGGCCGCGGCGAGGATCGCCTCGCGCATGTTCGGCTTGCGGGCCGTTTCCTTGTTGGTGTGCTTGCGTACCATGTGATTTGTACTATCGTACAAAAGATCAGGTCTCGTCAACAAAAACCACGGGCAACGTCCGGAAGCGGCTCGGAACACCACCGCACGGACGCGAATGCCCCAAGGAGTGCTGAATATGCTGGGGTTGAACAAGAAGGTCGGCGCCGTGATGCTCGGTGCCGGTCTGCTGCTCGCAGGCGGCTTCGCGCAAGCCGCCGACAATTATCCGAGCAAGCCGGTCCACATTCTCGTGCCCTACGCCGCCGGCGGCGCGGTCGACGTGCTGGCGCGGACGCTCGGCCAGGCACTCGCAAAAGCTTGGGGCCAGCAGCCCGTGATCGACAACCGCCCCGGCGCCGGCGGCATCGTCGCCTCGCAGGCGCTGACACAGGCCGCGCCCGATGGCTACACGCTGATCCTGGTTGCCAGCGGCCATCCGCTGAACCAGTTCATCTATCCGAGCGTGCCCTATGACACGTTCAAGGACTTTACCGCGATCAGTGAAGTCGCCTCCTCGCCGCTTGCGATCGTGGTGGCCAAGGACAGCCCCTACAAGACGCTCGGCGATCTTCTTGCCGCGGCCAGGAAGGAGCCGGACAAGCTCTCCTACGGCATGTCCGGCAACGGGACCTCGGCGCATCTCGCCGGCGAGCTTCTGAAATACATGTCCGGCACCAAGATCGTCGCGATCCCCTACAAGGGCGGGGCGCCGGCGCTGACCGCCGTGATCGCGGGCGAGATTCCGCTCAGCATCAATCCGCTCGCGGAAGCGATCGGCCAGCTCGAAGGCGGCGGCCCGGTGCGCGCGCTCGCGGTGACCTCGGCCGAGCGCTCCAAGGCGCTACCTGATGTCCCGACCGTCGCCGAGTCCGGCGTCCCCGGCTACGATGTCTCGGTCTGGTGGGGCGTGCTTGGACCGGCAAAAATGCCGCCGGAGATCGTCGCAAAACTCGAGACCGACCTGAAGGCGGCGCTGCAGGATCCGAATGTGCTGGCGACGCTCGGCAAGATCGGCGCGGCCCCGGTCGGCTCCTCCGCCAAGGATTTCGATGCCTACATGCATGCCGAGACGACCAAATGGGAACCGGTGCTGAAGGCTGCCGACATCCGCGCGCAGTGAGACCATTCACATGAGGACTTCTTCTGGGCACGTTGCACGCGGCGCCGTGCTCGCAATCGCAGTCGTCAGCATGTTCGGCGCGCTCGCGCACGCCGACGGGGAAGCAAAACTGCTGGCGCCGAGCGGCACGTTGCGCGTCGGCATCTATCCGGGCAGCCCGACCTCGATGGTCACAGATGCAGCCGGCAAGCCGCACGGCCTCGCCTACGATCTCGGCGGAGAGCTGGCGAACCGGCTCGGCGTTCCCATCGACTATGTCAGGTTCCAGCGTGTCGCCGACATCGTCACCGCGATCCACGACGGCCAGGTCGATTTCACCGTGACCAACGCCACCCCGGCCCGCGCCAACGAGGTCAGCTTCAGCCAGCCCGTGCTGGCGATCGAGCTCGGCTATCTCGTTCCAGTGAATTCCCCGATCGGCAAGATCGAGGATATCGACAAGCCGGGCGTGAAGATCGGCGTCACCAAGGGCTCGACCTCCGAGCGGACGTTGCCTGCAAAGTTCAGGAACGCAACCATCGTTCCTGCCGAGAGCGTCAAGATCGCCATCGCCATGTTCGGCCGCGGCGAGATCGATCTCTACGCCACCAACAAGCCGACGCTATTCGAGATGTCCGACCAGATGCCGGGCGCAAAGATCCTCGACGGCAATTGGGGCGCCGAGCACATGGCCATCGCGATCCCCAAGGGACGTGAGAGCGCGCTCCCGCTGCTCAACAGCTTCGTCGCAGAGGAGCAGTCGTCCGGCGCCTTGGATACGATCCAGCAGCAGGCGGGCTTACGCGGCGCGACGAAGGCTCAATAGGGCAGGACCGCACCGCTCAATTGCGCGCGTTCGCGCAGCAGGGCTTCCGGCATCTCGTCGCGGATAGCCCGCTCAACGCTGTCCGGCTCGCTCCGCTTCCCCGTCCCATGCAACAGCATTCCCCTGATGCAACCGTCGCCGAACTGGGCTAGCTTGGGCCACTCATGACCAGACGAACCGGCAGCGCCGATCTTCCCCTCCACACCGGGCGGGTTCCGCCATGGCTGGCGAGCCGCATGGCCTCGCTCGGCGCGATTGTCACGCAGGCGGTGGTGCATCATTACGGCCGCGATGCATTCCTGCAGCGGCTGTCGCATCCGTTCTGGTTCCAGTCGTTCGGCGCCGTGATGGGGATGGACTGGCACTCCTCAGGGATAACCACCTCCGTGATCGGTGCACTGAAGCGCGGGCTCGGCCCGCTTCAGGACGAGCTCGGCATCTATGTCTGCGGCGGCCGCGGCCAGCATTCGCGCAAGACACCGGACGAGCTGATGCAGCTCGGCGACCGCATCGGCTTCGACGGCGCAAAGCTCACGCGCGCCAGCCGGCTGGTGGCGAAAGTCGACAGCGCCGCCGTGCAGGACGGCTTTGATCTCTATCTCCACGGCTTCTTCGTCACAGCCGACGGCAAGTGGACCGTCGTGCAGCAGGGAATGAACGGCGACAAACGCCAGGCCCGGCGTTATCACTGGCACTCGGAAGCGCTGAAGAGTTTCGTCGAGGCCCCGCACAGCGCGATCGACGGCCCGCAGCAAGGCGAGATCGTCAATCTCACCGACCATCGCGCCGACGTCTCGCGCCATGCGCAGCTCGAGCTGCTGACCGACCTCGGCCCCGATCGCATTCTCAAGGAGTTCGAGCGGCTCACCGGGACTCAGCCCGAGCCGGCGCAGGCGATGCTGCCGCATCTGATCATGCCCGCGCACCATGATGTCAGGCCGAAGGACGTGTTCGCGCGCCGCCTGCATGGCACGCTGGCAGCTGCCGCCGAGCGCGGCCCGGTCGACTTCCCCGAGCTGTTGCTGACGCCGGGTGTCGGCGCGCGCACCGTGCGGTCGCTGGCGATGGTCGCGGAAGTCGTGCACGGCGCACCCTATCGCTTCAAGGACCCGGCGCGCTTCTCGCTCGCTCATGGCGGCAAGGACCGGCATCCCTACCCCGTCCCGATCAAGGTCTATGACGAGACCATCCGCGTGCTGAAGGGCGCGATCGAGAACGCCAAGCTCGGACGCGAGGAGGAGATGCAGGCGATCAAGCGCCTCGACGACCAAGCGCGGCGGCTCGAGCGCACCGCGCAGGGGCCGTCGGTTGAGGCCTTCATCGCCGGCGAGCGCGCGGCTTCGCCTGAGCTCGATGGTCGTTCAGTATTCGGCTGGGAGCGCGACCTCGCCACACCAAAAAAGCGGACCGGGTGATCGGGTCCGCAGTTGGACGGGAGGACGCTTCTCCACGTGGATCAATCGTTCGTACGCTCCTCGTCATGTCCAAGGTCATGTCCAAGGCGATTGGCTGCGTGATCCTGATACTGCTCGGTCTGGATGAATTTGCTATCCATGCCTCTGATGTCGGAATGCTGCGCCTTGTCGCGATTGGACAGGACCTCGTTGTCGCCGATCTTGTCCTTCGCTATATCGGCGAGGGCACCGGTACCGTCGCCCTTGCCATGCATGCCCGCTCTGAAATGCGTCTTGCTGCCACGTCCACCTGGCATCGGCTTACCCTCTTGAAATGCTCGCCCCCGAAGCTCAGTGTTTCTGCTGCTGCGGTGAAGGCTTGGGCGGCTTATGGCCGCTCTGCCCCGGATTGTTGTGCTTGTTGTGATCGCTCTCCTGGTTGAGGCCGCCGCGACTCACCGCAAACTCGCTATGCCGCGCCTCCGGTCTGGGACGATGAACCCTCGTGTCCTCCGGATTGTGGCCAATGGCCTGCTCGAGCTGGCGCCGATCGGGTGCATCGGTCTTGCGCTCGAGGATGCGGACCTGTTGTTCATGGGTTTTCTTGCCTTGCATCTCGATCTCCAATTCCTCTCACCGGCCTCTACGTGGTGAGCCACTGCGCGCGACGTCCTTGTCGATACCGCCGCCAATGGTGACATCATTCTCGACGTCGCCTTCGATCGTGTTCTCGCCCATCGCGTCTTCCAGATCGTCAGGCGAAGTACCGGCCATGTTCGTTCCCTTCGATCCACCGATCAGGGGATTTTCGCGCATATCTTTGCTGGTTGGAGTGTACAGTTTCGGTTGCTTGCTGCTCATGGATCACCTGCCTCCTCCCTTGCCGGCGGGATCATGCCGGTGATGGGAATCATGCTCACCGCCGCCGCCCGACACCCGGCTGTGCTGCCGGTGCGGGTCGTCCGCCGGTGGTTTCTTGATCTCCAGCGGCGCCTTCGCGTTCTCGTGCGAAGCGCCGGGCCCGCCCTGACGAATGGTGTTTGGTGTCTTGGTGGATGTCGACATGGGAATGCAGCCTCCTTAGCGGTCCTGCTGGTAGCCCTGATTGGTCGTGTTCTGCTTGATGTTGCCCTGCTGACCCTGCTGGTTCGGATTCTGCACGCGCTGCTGACCGTGCGGCACCTGGTCTGGGTGCGTCCGTTTGTCGTCCCCGGTTCCCTTTCGGCTTTGATTGGCATTTGGCACTGGTGGCATTTTGCTGGTCATGTCGGCCTCTTGCGAAAATGGTGCGGCGAAACTGATTTCGCGCACTGGTTTCAAAGTCGCGCCATGTCGGTGGGCGCGGAAATGTCCTTCAACGCATCCTGCGCGCATTCGTCATCAGTCCTGCTGACGTCGGCCAGCGCGACGACGCCAACCAGACGCTTTTGCCGGTTGAGCACCGGCAGGCGTCGGACCTGATGTGTCGCCATCTGTTGCGAGGCGCCTTCCACGTCGTCGTCCTCGAAGCAATAGCAAACGCCCTCCGACATCACCTCACGAACCGAGGTGTTGCCGGCTGATCGCTCCTCAGCGACCGCACGCATGACTATGTCTCTATCTGTGATCATGCCGACCAGACGATCGTTTTCGCCGACCGGAAGCGCGCCGACGTTGTCGGCCCGCATCCAACGTGCGGCTTCGCGGATGGTCATGTTGGGATCTGCAATATGCACCGACGGCGTCATGATTTCCCGAACTTGCATGATTGCACCTCTATGATCTTGCGAGCTCCATGGATAACGCGGCCGTTCTACAGAAGGTTTCCAGGCTTGGTGCGACGTTCGCTTTGGCTCCGACGAATCCTGTATCGTCGTACGCAGGTTCCGCGCTCGACCGGTGGAACTGGCCAGTCTGGCGGTTTCTCGAAAGACTCGGGTCAGTCCGCTTGCGCGAGGGAACGCTCAGGCACCATTTGCGCGGCAGCCACATGCGTTCCACGGCCGTCTGCCGCGACAGGAAGTCGCGCAATGGCACGAAGGCCCGGACGCCTGCGCCAGCGGACCTGCGCGGGATCGACGGCCAGACCCAATTTCGGCCATCGCACGAACAGTGCCTCCAGCGCGCAAGCCGCCTCGATCCGCGCAAGCTGATGTCCGAGACAGAAATGGATTCCCGTGCCGAAGGACATGTGGCGATTGGGCTTGCGTTCGAGATCGAGCCGCGCCGGCTGGTCGTGCACCGCCGGGTCCATGTTCGCCGCCGCGAGCATGACCATGACGCGATCGCCTTTGCTCAGGCGGACGCCTTCCAGCTCAACGTCCCGCCGCACATAGCGCGGTTTTGAAAACTGCACCGGCGAGACGAAACGCAAAAATTCCTCGACCGCGAGCCCGACGCGGCTCCAGTCCTCTTCCAGCCAGTCACGCAATCCTGGATTCCTAAGCAGTTCGTAAACCGAGCCGCTGATGAGATGCGTGGTGGTCTCCGAGCCCGCCGCGAGCAGCAGGAACACCATCGAGACCATTTCGTCCGGCGTGATCTCACCGCCCTCGCGCTCGACCTGGACCAGCTCGGCAATCAGGCCCTCGCCGCCCCGCTCGCGCGCGATCTGCAATTGCTCTTCGAGATAGAAGCGCATCTTGCGGAACGCGAGCAGCAGACGAAAGAAGCTGACGACGTTCGTCAGCGAGGACATCGCATTGGCCCAGGCGATGAAGCGCGGGCGATCGGCCATCGGCAGACCGAGCAGCTCGGAGATCACCGAGAGCGGCAGGATGCGCGCATAGCTCTGAACGAGATCGGCAGGGCTGCCGTTCGCAAACAGCTCATCGGCCAGGCCATCCGCGATGGCACGGTATGCGAGGCTCCATCGCAACGATGGCGCGGCGGCGAAAGGCTTCGTCCACGATGCTGCGCAGCCGTGTGTGATCCGGCTCGTCCATCGTCAGCATGTTGTTGGCGATGGTCCTGACCAGCCCCGGCATCCACCAGCGCAAGCCGGCAACGTCGCCATCTTCCTTGCGCAGCGTGAAGATCGTGCTGTCCTTCAGCACCTGCGCGGTCGCATCGTGGGTTGTGGTGATCCAGACGTCGCCGACAAGCGGAAAGCGCGTCGCGACGACAGGGCCGGACGCCCGCAGGGCCGCGATGGCCTTGGGCGGATCGCGAAAGAAGGCCTCGCTGGTGAAATCGAGTCGCGGTGTCATGGGATCACCGAACGAATATGGGATCACCGAACATGGGATCACCGAACTGGTTGGTGGCGCGTCAACGAGATGGTGAGCGACGCCGCAGGCGCAAGGGCGGGAACCGGCTTTTTGGGCAGCGGGACTAACCACGCCCCGGCGAGCGCGGCCCGGCCTTGCGCTGCTGCTGGTTGGTATAGGCGTCCCAATGGCTCCAGCTGCCATTGCTCAGGCTTTGCACGTCAGTGCCGAGCGGACGGCGCGTGCGCTTGTCGTGGTCGGCAATGACGCGTTCGGATTGCGCGATCTTGCGCTTGAGGTCGGCGATCGACTTCTGGGTTTGGCCATCGCGCTTCGAGGACGCGATCTCGCCCATCATGAAGCGCGCGGTTTCGAGCGCCTTCAGCTCGGCGCGGTTCTTCTTCAACTGAACCCGGTGCCAGGCGATGTTGCTGTCGCTGTCCGCAACCATGTGGGAACTCCGCTGATTCGCTCCCACAGTGTATCGCGCGCCGAATCGGCGCCGCAACGCCCGTGCGGCGGCGAAAATGCGGTCTTATTGCGCGAAACTTCCGCGTCTAGCGCTCAGCGAAGGCCTTTTCGACCACGAACTGGGCCGGCTCACCGTGGTTACCTTCGGCGAATCCGCGCTCGCCGAGCAGCATGCGGGTGTCGGCGACCAGCGCCGGGCTGCCGCAGATCATGACGCGGTCATGGGCGGCCTCAAGCCCCGGCAGGCCGATATCGGCAAATAGCTTGCCCGAGGTGATAAGATCGGTGATGCGGCCGCGGTTGCGGAAGGGATCGCGCGTCACGGTCGGGTAGTAGATAAGCTGGTTCTGGATGTACTCGCCGAGCATCTCGTCCTTCGGCAGGTGCTCGGTGATCATCTCGCCATAGGCGAGCTCCTTGACGTGGCGGCAGCCGTGCAGCAGCACGACCTTCTCGAACCGCTCGTAGGTCTCCGGATCCTTGATCACGCTAAGGAACGGCGCAAGACCCGTGCCTGTGCCGATGAGATAGAGATTGCGGCCCTCTTCGAGATTGTCGATGACAAGCGTGCCGGTCGCCTTGCGGCTGACGATGATCTCGTCGCCTTCCTTCAGGTGCTGGAGCCGCGAGGTCAGCGGGCCGTCCGCCACCTTGATCGAGAAGAATTCGAGGGTGTCCTCGTAATTGGCGCTGGCGACGCTGTAGGCCCGCAGCAGCGGCTTCTCGCCGACCTTGAGCCCGATCATGGTGAACTCGCCGTTGCGGAAACGGAAGGTCGGGCTGCGGGTGGTCTTGAAGGAGAACAGCGTGTCCGTCCAGTGATGGACGCTCAAAACGCTTTCCTGATTGAAATTGCTCATCTCACCTTCCCTGTCGCTTCCAATGCGGTTTTTCGAGGCCGGTCAGCTATGCGTCATTAGTACACAATCATTCGTACACAAATGAATAATCCGACTTGATCCCGCGGTCAAGGCTGCCCAAGATCGAAAGCGTTGCAGTTAGGAATAAGGAGCCCCTTCCATGGCGCATGACGCACCCCAGGCCACCGGACCCTCGAAGCTCGTGATCCGAAATATCGGCCTGATCCTGTCCGGCGCGATGGAAAAGCCGATCCTGGATGGCGACACCATCGTCGCCGAGAACGGCAAGATCACCGCGATCGGCCGTTTCAAGGACGTCAATACCGACGATGCGACCACCATCGTCGAGGCCAACGGCACCACGGTGGCGCCGGGCCTGATCGATAGCCACGTCCACCCCGTCGCGGGCGACTGGACGCCGCGGCAGAACCAGATCGGCTGGATCGACAGCAACCTGCACGGCGGCGTCACCACGATGATTTCCGCCGGCGAGGTTCACATGCCCGGTCGCCCGCGCGACGTCGTCGGGTTGAAGGCGATGGCGATCTTCGCCCAGCGCGCATTCTGGAATCTGCGGCCCGGCGGCGTGAAGGTTCACGCCGGTGCCCCCGTGATCGAATGCGAGATGGTCGAGGAGGATTTCAAGGAGCTGGCCGCGGCCGGCGTCAAGCTGCTCGGCGAAGTTGGCCTTGGCGGCGTCAAGGACGGTCCGACCGCGCGAAAGATGGTTGGCTGGGCCCGCAAATACGGCATCCAGAGCACCATCCACACCGGCGGCCCCTCGATCCCCGGCTCCGGCCTGATCGACAAGGACGTGGTGCTGGAGGCCGACACCGACGTGGTCGGCCATATCAACGGCGGCCACACCGCGCTCCCCGATGATCAGATCCGCTGCATCTGTGAAGGCTGCAAGCGCGGCCTCGAGCTCGTGCACAACGGCAACGAGCGCTCGGCGCTATTCACGCTGCGCATTGCGCGCGAGATGGGCGATCTGCATCGCGTCATCCTCGGCACCGACGCGCCGGCCGGCTCCGGCGTGCAGCCGCTCGGCATTCTGCGCATGGTCTCGATGCTGTCCTCGCTCGGCGATCTGCCGGCCGAGATCGCGTTTTGCCTGGCCACCGGCAACACCGCGCGGATGCGGCAGCTCGATTGCGGCCTGATCGAGGTCGGCCGCTCCGCCGACTTCGTCATCATGGACAAGGCCCAGCACTCGCCCGGCAAGACCATTCTGGAGAGCGTCCAGCTCGGCGACCTCCCCGGCATCGGCATGACCATCATCGATGGCATCGTGCGCACGCAACGCAGCCGCAACACGCCGCCGGCGGGGAGAGTGCCGGAGGTGGTGGCGAAGTAGGCTGGCGAGACGGTGCAGTAGGGTGGGCAAAGCGAAGCGTGCCCACCACCGCGCCTGCAAAGCGATGAAGGATGGTGGGCACGGCGCTTTGCGCCTTTGCCCACCCTACGAGACTGGCTTCACCTCAGCTTATTGAGAAGCCCCATCAGCAGCTCGCGCTCTTTCGCGTCCAGCGGCGCCAGCGTCTCGCGGGTGATCGCAATCGCATTCGGCGCGAGCTTTTCCGCAAGCTGCTGACCGGCGCGCGTCAGGCTCACAAGCAGGCGCCGCCCATCCTCGGGATCCTGGCTCGTCTCGGTCAAGCCGCGGACCGTGAGGCGATCGATCACGCCCTTGATGGTCGCAACATCCATTGCGGTCAGCCGCCCGAGCTGGTTCTGCGAGCACGGCCCGGTCTCGGCGAGTTTTGACAATGCCGCCCATTGCGTCGGCGTCAGATTGGTGCCGATGTCGCGGGAGAAAATCGAGCTGTGGCGCTGCCAGACCTGGCGCAGGATGAAGCCGACCTGTTCGTCGAGCACGTAAGGCGGCTTGCCCTGCTTCAGGCTCTTCTTTGCCGTAACGCTTCTCGCCATCCGCTCCCCGCCTCTCACAACGACAGATGCGCGTCGCGGATATCCGGACGCGCATCGAGCTCGGCCATGGTCCCGCCAAAGCAGATGCGGCCGCGCTCGATGATATAGGCGCGATCGGAAATCAACCGCGCAAAGTGCAAATTCTGCTCGGAGACGACGATGCTGACGCCCTCCTTCTTCATGGTCAGGATGGCATCGACCATCTGCTCCACGATTTTCGGAGACAGGCCTTCCGAGGGCTCGTCGAGCAGCACCAGCGACGGATTGCCCATCAGCGTGCGTGCGATCGTCAGCATCTGCTGCTCGCCACCGCTCATGCGGCCACCGGGACGCCCCTTCATCTCGCCGAGATTCGGAAACAGCGTGAACAGCTTTTCGCGAGTCCAGTACGGCGCATTCGGGCGCTTCGGCTGGCGACCGACTTCGAGATTCTCTTCCACCGTCAGATCGGTGAAGATGCGCCGCTCTTCCGGCACATAGCCGAGGCCTTCGCGCACGATCTCATGCGTCGGACATGCCGAGACGTCCTTGCCCTCGAACATGATGCGGCCGGTGCGTTGCGCGACGAGTCCGACGATCGAGCGGAACGTGGTCGACTTGCCGGCGCCATTACGCCCGAGCAGCGCCACGACCTCGCCCTCGCCGACCTCGAAACCAATGTCGAACAGGATATGCGCCGGGCCGTAATGGCTGTTGAGGTCTTGCACCGTGAGCTTCATATGGAGGCCCCCTCGCGATGCCCGGCCTCGTAGAGCAGGCCTTCGCCGAGATAGATCGCCTGCACCTGCGGATTGCCGCGCACCTCGGCCGGCGAGCCCTCGGCGATCAACGTGCCACGATTGAGCACGATGATGCGGTCGGCATGCTCGAACACCACGTCCATGTCGTGCTCGGTGAAGAGCACGCCAATCGATTTTTCTCGCGCGATTTGCGCGGTGAGCCGCATCAGCTCGACGCGCTCGCGCGGCGCCATGCCGGCGGTCGGCTCGTCCATCAAGAGCAGTTTCGGCTGGTTGGCAAGCGCGACCGCGAGCTCGAGCCGCTTGAGGTCGCCATAGGCAAGCTCGCCGCAGGGTCGATCCGCATAGCCGCTCATCCCGACCAGCTCGAGCAGCCGCCCGGCCTCGCCGCGGTCGACATTCGGCGCCGAGCCCCAGAGATTGAACAGCTGCTTGCCGTGCGAGATCAGCGCGACCTGGACGTTCTCGCGTACGGTCATGGTGGCGAAAGTGGCCGTGATCTGGAAGGTGCGTCCAACGCCCATGCGCCAGATGTCGCGCGGCCTCTTGCCGGTGGTTTCCTCGCCGAGCAGGCGAACGTGCCCGGTATCAGGCTTGTTCTGGCCGTTGAGCATGTCAAAGCAGGTGCTCTTGCCCGCGCCGTTCGGACCGATCAGCGCCAAAATTTCGCCGGCGCGCAGCGAGAACGAGACGCCGCGCACGGCGTGGATGCCGCCGTAGGATTTGGTCAGGCCTTCGACCGCGAGAAGTGGGGGTGCGACGCTCATTCGGCGGACTCGATCGGCTTGGCCAACAGGGAAGATCCCGGCGGCGATGACTTCCTGCGCCGCTGCGCCAGCAGCTCCAGCATGCCGACAATACCCTTGGGGAAGACGACGACGATCAGCACGATGAAGCCGCCGAGCACCAGTTTTGACAGATCGGTCTGGCTCACCAGCCAGATATTGAGTGCTTTGTAAACAATCGCGCCGATCACCCCGCCCGACACCGTCTCGACGCCGCCGAGCAGCACCATGACCAGCGCATCGACCGAGAGCGAGATGCCGAGATTATCCGGGAAGACGCTGCCCTTGAGGTAGGCGAACAGCGCGCCGCCGATGCCGGCGGTGGTGCCCGCAATCACGAAGGCCGTCCACTGGATGCGCTTGGCGTTGATGCCGACCGCCTCGCTGCGCAGCACCGAGTCGCGCGTGGCGCGGAGCGCATAGCCGAACGGCGAGAACACCGCGATCCGGAGCGCAATGGTCACGAGCGCCGCGACACCGAGTGCCAGCCAGTAGAAATGCGACGGGCTCGCCGCCCATTTCTCCGGCCAGATGCTCAAAATACCGTTGTCGCCGCCGGTCACACTCACCCACTGGAACGCGATCGACCACACGATCTGTGCAAAGGCGAGTGTCAGCATGGCGAAATAGACGCCGGAGAGCTGCACCGCGAAGAAGCCGAACACGGCAGCGCCCATGCAGCCGAGCAGCGGCCCCAGCAACAGGCAGACGATCATCGGCAGCCCCGCCATCTTGGCGAGGAAGGCGACGCCATAGGCGCCGAGGCCGAAATAGGCCGCATGGCCAAACGACGCAAGCCCGCCGACCGACATCAGGAAGTGCAGGCTGACGGCGAAGATCACGAAGATCGCGATCTCGGACCCGACGGTGAGTGCGTAATTGCCGGCGAACAGCGGCAACGTCGCCGCGATGACGAGGGCTGCGAGCGCCGCCAGCCGCTCGTTCGACGTCAGCGGCCGCCAGGGATTGACGGTGAGACCCGGCGTCTTGCGCGCGGGCGCCTCGGGCTTGCCGAACAGGCCCCACGGGCGAACGATCAGCACCACCGCCATCACCAGGAAGACCAGGATGATCGAGATCTTCGGGAAGATGAGGATGCCGAAGGCGTTCAGCTCGGACACCAGCACGGCCGCAACGAAGGCGCCGATGATGCTGCCAAGCCCACCGATCACGACCACGACGAAGACCTCGACGATGATGCGCAAATCCATGGCGTGATGCACGGCATCGCGCGGGATCTGGAGCGCGCCGCCCAACGCAGCCAGGAAGACGCCGACCGCGAACACTGAGGTGAACAGCCATTTCTGGTTGACGCCGAGCGCTGCGACCATGTCGCGGTCCTGCGTCGCCGCGCGCACCAGCACGCCCCAGCGCGTGCGCTGGAACAGCAGCCAGAGGATGCCGAGCACGACCGGCCCGAGCGCGATCAGGAACAGATCATAGCTCGGGATGTTCTGGCCGAAGAAATCGACCGCACCCTTGAAGCCCGGCGCGCGGCGGCCGACGAGATCGTCGGGTCCCCAGATCAGCACCACGAGGTCTTCGACCATCAGGGTCAGGCCAAATGTACCGAGCAGCTGGAACAGTTCGGGCGCATGATAGATCCGCCGGAGCAGCACCATCTCGACAAGGACGCCGATCAGCGCCACGGCGAGCGCTGCCACGAGCACCCCGCCCCAGAAGCCGAACGCGCCTGAGAAGCGCTCGGTCAGCGTGAACGCGATATAGGCGCCGATCATGTAAAAGGCGCCATGCGCGAAATTCACGATCCGCGTCACGCCAAAAATGATCGACAGGCCCGAGGCCACCAGGAACAGCGACGCTGCGCTGGCGAGACCGGTCAGAAACTGTACGACGTAAAAGGCCATCGGCGGTCCGGGTTGGGTTTGAAGTCACCTCTCCCCGCTTGCGGGGAGAGGTCGGATCGCCCTCGGCGATGCGAAGCATCGTCCGGTGCGATCCGGGTGAGGGGCTCTCTCCACCAGCGCGGGGCGTGGAGAGAGCCCCTCACCCCAGCCCTCTCCCCGCGAAGAGCGGGGCGAGGGAGAAGATCATCAATCCTTCGGCCGCAGCTTCTCGACTTCGGCATCACCAGGCAGATAGTCCGAGCCCTTCTTGTAGGAGAAGTCGACCATCACGCCCTTGCCGTCCTTCTGCGCGGTCTTGCCGACGAAGGCGCCAAGGGTCGACTGGTGGTCGATCTTGCGAAAGGTAATCTCACCGAACGGCGACGGCATCGAAAGACCTTCGGCCGCTGCGATCATCTTGTCGGTATCGGTCGAGCCGGCCTTGGCGAGGATGGCGGCAGCCGCCTTGATGGTCTGGTAGCCGACGATCGAGCCGAGGCGCGGATAGTCGTTGTACTTGGTCTGGTAGGCCTTCAGGAACGCGTCATGCTCGGGCGTCTTGAGCGAGTACCAGGGATAGCCGGTGACGATCCAGCCCTCGGGCGTCTCCTCCTTCAGCGGGTCGAGATATTCAGGCTCGCCGGTCAGGAACGACACGACCTCGCGTCCCTTGAAGAGCCCGCGGGTGTTGCCTTCACGGACGAGCTTGACGAGGTCGGGGCCGAAAGTGACGTTGAGGATGGCTTCCGGATTGGCCTGCGCCACCGCCTGCACCACCGGGCCGGCGTCAATCTTGCCCTGCGGCGGCCACTGCTCGTCGACCCACTGGATATCGGGGCGCTTCTCCGACATCAGCTTCTTGAACACCGCGACCGCCGACTGGCCGTATTCGTAGTTCGGCGCGATCGTCGCCCAGCGCTTGGCCGGCAGCTTGCTGGCGGCTTCCACCAGCATCGCGGCCTGCATGTAGTTGGAGGGACGCAGGCGGAAGGTGTACTTGTTGCCCTTGGCCCAGGTCACGGCGTCCGTCAGCGGCTCGGCCGCGAGGAAGAATACTTTCTTCTGGTTGGCGAAATCGCTGACCGCGAGGCCGATGTTGGACAGGAACGTGCCCGTCAGCATCGCGACGCCCTCGCTGGAGACGAGCTCGTTGGCCGCGGTCTGTGCATCGGCCGGTTTGCCGCCGTCGTCCTTGGAGATGACGACAAGCTTCTTGCCGTTGATGCCGCCGGCCGCGTTGATCTCTTCGACCGCGAGCTGCCAGCCCTTGCGATAGGGTTCTGTGAAGGACGGCAGCAGCGAGTAGCTGTTGATCTCGCCGATCTTGATGTCCTGCGCCAGGGCCGAATGACCCATGCCGCCCGCCAGAAGCGCAAAAGCCGCCCCGACGAAATAGTTTGTTGCTCGCATCCCAACCTCCACTTTTTTGAAAGAATTAACGCAAACCGTCTTCGCCCTTGATCTCCGCAACGGTCAGCCCGCCGACGCGCGGCAGCGGACGGCCGCTGTCGGTGACGGCGACCGCGACCATGATCTCGTTGGCGCGCGGCGCGTCGTTGATCTGCACTTCCATGCCGTCGAAATGACTGCGCACGACGGCCGCATCCTTGTGGCCGAGCGGAATGTCGAGCGTCGTGCCGGGGCCGCTGCGCTTCTTCGACGACGGAATCAGCGCCGCGCCCTTGCTCAGCACCTTGCGCACCGGCGCACCCATCTTGGGGTGGAGAATCGCGGCGGCGTGCTCCAGCTCGCCGTTCTCGCCGACGGCCGCGGCCTTGCCGTAGCTCTGCGCGTTCGCACCATCGATGCCGAGTGCGGCGACCGCGCGTTTCGCCAGGAGCTCGCCGAGTTCCTCGCCGATCGCGATCAGCGGCGACAGGTCCTCGACATATTTTCCGGCAAAGGGATTTTCGATCACGGCAATCGCCGCGGCGCGCCGGGTCGGCGGCGAAACCTGGCGGCCCATCTCCATCTGCGTCTCTTCGACGACGGTGACGATCTTGCGGATGATCGCGCTCATGCTTCGCTTCCCTGTTCAGGCACAGTCCGCGTTCTCCAGCGCAAGCTGACGCGGTCGCTGCTCTTCCATATCCCTGGTTCCGATGACAAGCATATCACCACAAAGCCGCAGCACGGCACCCTCGATCAGTCCGCGATCGAATAACTGCCGTGCACATTCCGCGCCAGATTCGAGCGCGGCTACGATCTCGCTCTGCGACAATTCACCGACCGCACGGGTGACGAGACGCGCACCGAGATCGCTGTCGGGCTGAAGCTCGTTTGCGGGTTGCCGGATGATGGCGGGGTGCCCCGGCAGATCGACGGCATTTGCGATAACCGTCGCAGCCGCGTCGGCTTGCGACGCCGTCGCCGCCAGCACCGTCACCGCATCGGCGATGCCGAGTGAAAAGCTGCGGCCGTGGCGGCCGCTGGTCGCGATACCGCGCACCGGATCATCCGCATCGACCCTGATGGTGCGCATCACCCCGTCGCGGTCCGGCCGATCCATCAGCCCGACCGAAAAATGCTCGCCCCGCCCGAGATGCAGCGCGATATCGCCGCCATTGTTGACGTAGACCCGGTCGAGCGACGCAGCGTCCAGCATCGCGCCGAGAATCTCTTCGGCCACGCTGCCTGCCACCGCAGCCATCGGCGTGATGAAACAATCGGCGGCATGAGGCGCGACAGCGGCGTGCATCCGACGCGCCACCACGCCCTTCAGCGAGGTCAGCTTCTCGGCGGCAGCCCTCAGTTCCGGCAATTCCGCACAGAGCTCGTCGAGCAGGCCGGTGAGGCGGCGCACTGCGGCCTCATAAGCCGCGCGCACCTCGTGCTCGCGCCCCCTCGCTTCGACGATCAGATCAATCGGTCCATCCTGCAAATGCAGCCGCCGGCCATCAGACAGCAATGCGATTTGCGGGAGCCGTGTCATGCCCGCCGTCCCGGGATCGGGTTCTGCCAGGCCAGCTGACGGACATCCTCACCGCCCCTCACCTCGGACAGCGGCTTCACATAGTCCATGTGCCCGCCGAGCGCGGCATAGTCGGTCAATTTCATCGTGAACTCGATCGGCGCCACCACCGCCGGCGTCGGCACGTAGCCGAACGCGCCTGACGGCATTTGCGTCACATCGACCATGTAGGTGATGCCGCCGCCCGGCCAGACATAGACCGCCGCGCCGCCGCTGGTGACACGCGTCAACGCGTCCTTCACCGAGCGCGTCAGCCGCACCGGATTGTCGGTGACGCCGGCGCGCAACGACCCCCCCGCGCCGGCCATGAACAGCACGGTGCACAGCGCGGGCTCGCAATTCTCCTGGATGCGCTCGACCGAGAATTTCAGGTCATCAGGCATCTCCGTTTCGACCGGCTTCAAGGTTTCGTCGAGCACGTAGTAAGAGGAATGCTCGCCGGTCGTGGAGACCATCAGCATCGAGAGGCCGGGCTTGGCCCCCTTCGCATCGAACGGGCCGAGAATCGCCAGCGGATCGGAGATGTCAGTGCCGCCCCAGCCGGTGCCGGGATCGGCGACCTGGAAGTAGCGGCCGGGCGTCGAGCGCCGGCCTTTCATCTTGATGCCGGTGTCGGCGATGTCGAGCAGCTTGCCGGCCTGATGTTCACTGAGCACGCCGGTGATGTGGTCGTCGACCACGATGACCTCGTCGACCTTGCCGTGCCATTGCTTGGCGAACATGCCGATCGTCGCCGAGCCGCAACCGACGCGCATGCGCTCTTCTTTCACGCCGTTGACGATCGGCGGCTGGCCGGCCTGCACCACCACGCTCGCGCCGCCGTCGATGGTCAGCTCCACCGCCTTGCAATTGGCTAGGTCCATCAACGTGTCGCAGGTGACGCGGCCCTCCTTCTTGGAGCCGCCGGTGAGATGATGCACGCCGCCGAGCGACAACATCTGCGAGCCGTATTCGCTGGTCGTGACGTGACCGACCGCCTCGCCCTGCGCGCGCACGGTCGCGGTTTCCGGGCCGAGATAGCGATCGGTGTCGATCTTCACCTTGATGCCGCAATAGGAGAAGATGCCCTCGGTGACCACGGTCACCATGTCGACGCCGTCGATCTCGGAGGAGACGATGAACGGCGCTGGCTTGTAATCCGGATAGGTCGTGCCCGCGCCGATCGCGGTCACGAAGGTGGAGGGCTCATGGACGATCTTGCCGTCCCAGTCTTCGGTGCGGCTGAACGGCACGAGCTTGCCGCCCTGCGAAACCGTGCGTTCGAGGATGATGTGCGGATCGACGCGGACAAGCTTGCCGTCGTGGTTAGCATAGCGGTCGCAAGCGCCCGCCGCGCCAGGCTTGATGTAGCACATCACCGGACAGGCATCGCAGCGGATCTTGTCGGTGGCAGCGCCCGTTGTTTCCATCACCATGTCAAAGCCAGCGGCGGTTATCATTCGTATACGAACGATGTTGCGCGTGGTCCTGAGTGCTGTCAAGCGGCGCCGCGCGCGAAAAGGCGCGCCTGCCGAATAAAACCCCATTTGCCTCCCAGCTCTGTCCACAAAGCGGGCAGTTGCGCTGCACTGCGGCATGGCCGCTTGCACGTTTGTGTACAAACGGTATCGTCGCGACGTACAATTTTTGCGATCGCAGGGCTTGGGAACGAGGATGACGCAGACACCGATCCGCCTCACCGTGAACGGCAGGATCCACGACGTCACGGCAGAGCGCCAGACGCCGCTGCTCTATGTGCTGCGCAATGATCTCGGCCTCAACGGCCCAAAATATGGTTGCGGCCTCGGTGAATGTGGCACCTGTACTGTCCTGATCGACGGCGCGGCCGCACGCTCTTGCGTCATTCCAGTGGCCGGCTGCGCCGGGCGCGACATAGTCACGCTCGAAGGGCTCGGAACGCGCGACAAGCCTGATGTGGTGCAGCAGGCCTTCATCGCCGAGCAGGCCGCGCAATGCGGCTACTGCCTCAACGGCATGATCATGACCACCAAGGCGCTGCTTGCGATCAACCCGCAACCAACCGAGCAGGAAGCGCTCGCCGCGCTGCGCTACAATCTCTGCCGCTGCGGCACGCACGTCGAAATCCTGCGCGCCGTGATGCGCGCATCGGGCCAGCTTGCCGAGGCCGGTGACTGATGGCCTCGCCTCTCTCGAACGGAGCTGAGCGGGGTTCGCTCGTCGTCGTCCGCACCGTGGACGAGATTACGTCCGAAACCTTCGTCCGCATCACCGCGGATGGGTCGGTCACGGCCTATAACGGCCATGTCGATCTCGGTACCGGCATCCGTACCGCACTCGGCCAGATCGTCGCCGAAGAGCTCGACGTCTCCTTTGCGCGCGTGGTCGTGGTGCTCGGCGACACTGCCATCGTGCCGAACCAGGGCCCGACGATTGCGAGCGAGACCATCCAGATCACTGCCGTCCCGCTGCGCAAGGCCGCAGCCCAGGCGCGCCACTTCCTGACCGCGCGCGCGGCAGAGCGGCTGGAGCTACCAGCTGCCGATCTCAGCATCGAAGACGGCCTCGTACGCGGCCATAATCGCAGCGTCAGCTATGGCGAGCTGATCGGCGGCGAGACCATTCGCCTCGAACTCGCCGACGACGTCGCCGTCAAGGCCGCCAGCGACTACGCTATCGTCGGCCAGTCGCTGCCGCGCGTCGATCTTCCCGCCAAGGCCACGGGTGAGCTGACCTTCGTCCACGACGTCCGCTTGCCCGGCATGCTGCACGGCCGCGTGGTGCGTCCGCCCTACTCCGGCGTCGATGCCGGCCCGTTCGTCGGCACCAGCCTGATCGCGGTTGACGAAGCTTCCGTGCGCGACATCCCCGGCCTCGTGGCCGTCGTGCGCATCGGCGATTTCGTCGGCGTGGTCGCCGAGCGCGAGGCGAATGCTGTTCGCGCGGCGGAACAGCTCGCGGTGACCTGGAAGCCGACGCCAGAGCTCGCCGATCTCGCCGATGTCGAGACTGCGCTACGGGCCCATCCATCGACGCCACGCACGCTGATCGACAAGGGCGACGTCGATGCGGCGATATCAGGCGCCGCCAAGCCGATGCAGCGCACCTACGTCTGGCCATACCAGATGCACGCCTCGATCGGCCCGTCCTGCGCGGTCGCAGATTTCCGGGATGGCAATGTCCGCGTCTGGTCGGGCACGCAGAATCCGCACCTGCTGCGCAGTGACCTCGCTCTGCTCATCGAGCGGCCGGAGAGTGAGGTCGAGGTCATCCGGCTCGAGGCCGCCGGCTGCTACGGCCGCAATTGCGCCGACGACGTCAGCGCCGACGCGCTGTTGCTATCCCGCGCGGTCGGCCGGCCTGTGCGCGTGCAGTTGACGCGCGAGCAGGAGCACGCCTGGGAGCCCAAGGGCGCCGCGCAGCTCATCGACGTCAACGGCGGCCTCGATGCCGACGGCGGCATCGCGGGTTACGATCTCGCCACGCGCTATCCGTCGAACGCGGCACCGACGCTCGCGCTGCTGCTGACCGGCCGAATCTCGCCTGAACCTGCCATGCTCGAGATGGGCGACCGCACCGCGATCCCGCCCTATGATTACGACAACATGCGCGTCGTCGCACATGACATGGCGCCGATCGTGCGCGCGTCCTGGTTTCGCGGCGTCTCGGCGCTGCCGAACACGTTTGCGCATGAATCCTATATCGACGAGGCCGCGACCGAGGCCGGTGTCGATCCCATTGAATATCGCCTGCGCTATCTCAAAGACCAGCGCGCCGTCGATCTCGTCAATGCGGTAGCCGAGCGCGCGGGCTGGACGCCGCGGCCGGTCCGCGAGGAGAAAGACGGCGAGGTCGCGCACGGGCGCGGCTTTGCCTATGCGCTCTATGTTCACAGCAAATTTCCGGGCTATGGCGCAGCCTGGTCGGCGTGGGTCGCCGACGTCGCGGTGAATAAGACTACCGGCGACGTCAGCGTCACCCGCGTTGTCGCCGGTCAGGATTCCGGATTGATGATCAATCCGGACGGCGTGCGCCACCAGATCCACGGCAACGTCATCCAGTCCACCAGCCGCGCGCTGATGGAGGAGGTTTCGTTCGAGCGCGGCGCCGTGGCGGCGCGGGAATGGGGCGCCTATCCGATCATGCCCTTCCCCGACGTGCCAAAGATCGACGTGCTGATGCTGCCGCGGCCGGACCAGCCGCCGCTCGGCGTCGGCGAGTCCGCCTCAGTCCCGAGCGCAGCGGCGATTGCGAATGCGATCTTCGATGCCACCGGCGTGCGCTTCCGCGAGCCGCCGTTCACGCCGGAGCGGATCCTCAGGGGATTGCACGGCGAGACATCGCCCGTGCCGCAGGCCCTGCCCGCCCCCGCCACGCCGCCGCCGTCTCGCATCTGGGAAAATCCGTTCGCCAAACGCGCCGGCATTTTCGCAACGGTTGCAGCCGTCTGCACCGCCGCGATCGGCATCGGCGCGGCGCTTCTGCCCGGGCGCGCCATTGCGCCCATCGCGCGGCCCGACGCATCAGTCTATTCCGCCGCGACAATCGCGCGCGGCCAGCAGCTTGCGGCCCTCGGCAATTGCGCGGAGTGCCACACCAGCCTCATGGGCGTGCTCAACGCCGGCGGTCGCGCACTGGAGACGCCGTTCGGCACGATTTATTCGACCAACATCACCCCAGACGTCGAGACCGGCATCGGCGCCTGGTCCTATCCCGCTTTCGAGCGCGCGATGCGCGACGGGCTGCATCGCGACGGACGGCAGCTCTATCCCGCCTTCCCGTACACGCACTTCTCGAAGACTGATGATGCCGACATGCAGGCGCTCTACGCCTATCTGATGGCGCAGCCCGCGGCGCGCGCGAGAGCTCCGGCGAACAATCTGGCCTTCCCCTTCAATCTGCGCCCGCTGCTCGCGGGGTGGAATGCGCTGTTCCACCAGACCAAGGAGTTCAAGCCCGATCCCGCCAAATCCGAACAGTGGAATCGCGGCGCCTATCTGGTCGAGAGCCTCGGCCATTGCAGCGGCTGCCATTCGCCGCGCAATGCGCTCGGCGCCGAGCAGCGCCAGGCCTATCTCGCCGGCGGCTCTGCCGAGGGCTGGGAGGCGCCGCCGCTGACCTCGCTCTCGCACGCGCCGATCCCATGGAGCGAGGACGAGCTGTTCGCCTATTTGCGCACCGGCCATTCGCGCTACCACGGCGTCGCCGCCGGGCCGATGGCGCCTGTTGTCAGGGATCTCAAAGCGCTGCCCGACCCCGACATCCGCGCGATGGCTGTCTATCTCGGCTCGTTCAACGACACGACGGCCGACGCGCCCGCCCTGGCAGCGAGGCTGGAGCGCGCGACGCAGGTCACCGTCGCCTCGTCCAGCGGCGCACGGCTCTATCAGGGCGCCTGCGCCGTCTGCCACGAGGTCGGCGGCCTGCCGCTGTTCGGCAGCCGTCCCTCGCTCGCGGTCAACAGCAATCTGCACAGTGCGACATCGGACAATCTCGTGCAGGTGATCCTGCACGGCATCGCTGAGCCCGCATCGAGCGACCTCGGCTACATGCCGGCGTTCAGGGGCAGCATGAGCGACGCCCAGGTCGAGGAGCTCATCACCTTCCTGCGCGGGCAGTTTGCGCCGGACAAGCCGGCATGGACCGGCGTCCGCGAGACGATCGCGCGAATCCGTGCGTCAGCGCATTAAGCGTGCTTCTTCATTTCCACCGGCGGCGTGCCGTGGGTGTGGAAGGATTCGATCGTCTTCAGGCCCCAGGCCTGGCCCTTCTTGCGCTCTTCTTCGGTCCACACGATCGGCTTCCAGTCCGGTGCAAGGATGAGGCGGGCGCCGGCGTTGGCGACTTCGACGCGGTTGCCGCCGGGCTCGTAGACATAGAGGAAGAAGGTCTGCTGGATCGCGTGCTTGTGCGGGCCGGTCTCGATATGGATGCCATTCTCCAGGAAGATGTCCGCGGCGCGAAGAATCTCCTCGCGGCTGTCGAGCGCGTAAGTGACGTGGTGGAAGCGACCGGGCGTACCGGAATGATCAAGCGAATAGGCGAAGTCGTAGCTCTTGTTCGACATGGTCAGCCACATCGCAGCTTCCCGGCCGTCATTGAGCACGATCTGCTCGGTCAGGCGGCAGCCGAGATAGTTCTCGAAGAACTCGCGGTTGGCCTTGATGTCGACGGCAAGGCAATTGAGATGATCGAGCCGGCGGACATTGACGCCGCGCGCGGGAAAGCGCTGCGCCTGGTTCTTGAGTGCGGGTTTGAGCTCCGGTGGCGCCTGATACCATTCGGTCTCGTAATAGAGCTCGACGATGTGGCCGTCGGGGTCGCGGCAGCGAAAGGTCGGCCCCTGCCCCATGTCGCCGTCGATCCAGCCGATGTCGAAGCCCGAGCCTTTGAGCGCGGCGACGCGACGCTCCAGCGCCTGCTGGCTGCGCGCGCGCAGCGCCATGTGCTCCATGCCTGAGGTCTTCGACGCCGTCAGCTTCAGCGAATAGCGCTCGTAATCGTCCCAGCCGCGCAAGTAGACCGACTCGCCCTTCTGCCCGCTCACCGTCATGCCCATGACGTCGACGAAGAATTTCAGGCTCTCGTCAGGCTTCGGCGTCAGCAGCTCCATGTGGCCGAGATGAGCGAGATCGAGGATCGGTTCGGGCTGCATGGGGTTCCTCCAAAATGTGGCTTGCGATCCGTCTCCCGGAATCGCGCAATCTGGCGCCAGGTGCAATTGGCGCATGCGCCGGGGCGGCACCGAGGCTGCTGGGTTCATTTGTACTAATGTACAAATGATTAGGTCTCGTCAACAAACCAAGGTGTGCCCTGCCCGGGACGAGCGCCGTCGCCGCCGTGAACGGCCGTCCCGCCGAATGGCGGACGGACTGCCCGAATGGTAAAATCTTCCTTAATTCGTTTCTGCGCCCGAAGGCCCCGCGAAGCAGCATTTCCCGGCCGATTTCGCCGACGAGCATGCATTGGGAACAAACCTACCAACCGAATTGTCGCAGATTTAACAAAGCCCCCGCGCCTGCCGTTTAACCGTTTGTCCAGCCCCGCCTCGCATAGTCGGGGTTAAACTCCTCGGACTTTCCAGGTTCATCCATCGTGACATCCTTTGGACGCGTGATTTCGGTTCGCGGGTCGCTCGCCCGGGTCGGGCTTCTGGCCGCAAGCCAGATGCCGGTCTCGGAGGTTCGGGCCACCGTCGGCCGCTTCGTCAGCATCCGCTGCGCCAGCTCGGTCATCGTCGCCATGATCACCGAGGTGTCCTGCGAAAATCTCTCGAGCACCGACAATCTGATCGCGATCGCGTCGGTCGATCTGCTCGGCGAAATCCTCAACGCCGCCGACAAGGCCAAATTCCAGCGCGGCGTCACCAACTATCCGACCATCGGCGATTCCGTCGACCTGATCACCAGCCAGGAGCTGCGCACCATCTACGCGCCGACCGGTTCGGACCAGATCAATGTCGGCTTCCTCCAGCAGGACCGCTCCGTCGTCGCCTATGTCGATATCGAGGAAATGCTCTCCAAGCATTTCGCGGTGCTGGGGTCGACCGGCGTCGGTAAATCCACCGGCGTATCGCTGCTGCTCAACGAGATCCTGAAAGCGCGGCCCAACCTGCGCATCTTCCTGCTCGATGTGCACAACGAATATGGCCGCTGCTTCGGCGACCGCGCGCTGGTGCTCAACCCGCGAAACCTGAAGCTGCCGTTCTGGCTGTTCAATTTCGAGGAAATCGTCGACGTGCTGTTCGGCGGCCGCGCCGGGGTGCCCGAGGAGCTCGACGTCCTCGCCGAAGTCATTCCGATCGCCAAGGGCATCTATACGCAATACCAGAACACCGATCGCCTCGGCCTGAAGCGCATCGACCCCAAGCAGATCGGCTTCACCGTCGATACGCCGGTGCCGTACCGTCTGGTCGATCTGATCTCGCTGATCGACGAGCGCATGGGTAAGCTGGAAAACCGGTCTTCGCGCATCATCTATCACAAGCTGATCTCGCGCATCGAGGCGGTCCGCAACGATCCGCGCTACGCCTTCATGTTCGACAACGCCAATGTCGGCGGCGACACCATGGCCGAAGTGATCAGCCATCTGTTCCGCCTGCCCGCCAACGGCAAGCCGATGACAGTGATGCAGCTCGCCGGCTTCCCGGCTGAGGTCATCGATTCCGTCGTTTCGGTTCTTTGCCGCATGGCCTTCGATTTCGGCCTGTGGAGCGACGGCGTCTCGCCGATGCTGTTCGTCTGCGAGGAAGCGCACCGCTATGCCTCAGCCGACCGCAATGTCGGCTTCGGCCCGACCCGCAAGGCGGTGTCGCGCATCGCCAAGGAAGGCCGCAAATACGGCGTCTATCTCGGCCTGATCACGCAGCGCCCGGCCGAGCTCGACGCCACCATCATCTCCCAGTGCAACACGCTGTTCACGATGCGTCTTGCCAACGAGCGCGACCAGGCGCTGCTGCGCGCCGCGGTGTCGGATGCGGCCGCGAATTTGCTGTCCTTCGTGCCATCGCTCGGCACCCGCGAGGTGCTGGCGTTCGGCGAAGGCGTCGCACTGCCGACACGGCTGCGCTTCAAGGAGGTGCCGCCGCATCAATTGCCGCGCGGCGAAGCCACAATCTCGAGCGTGCCGTCGGTCACCTCCGGTCACGACATGCATTTTGTCGGTGCCGTGCTCGAGCGCTGGCGCGGTGCGACCTCGCAGCGCGACGTCCCGAACGACCCGGTGTTCCAGGCGCCGCCGGCCAAGACGCTGGCGCCGGCCGAGACACCGATGCTGCAGCCCTCGATGGGCCTCGATCCGGACCGCTTCTCGCTGCTGAAGAAGCCACTGCGGTAACTCTCGTGTCCCGGACGCGCTGCAACGCTCTTGCGTTGCTGCGCAGAGCCGGGACCCATGCCGCACACACTGCTTTCTCGGAAATATGGGCCCCGGCCCTGCAGCGCACCGCTGAAGAAGCGCTGCGCCGCGTCCGGGGCGCAGACCGGCACGTTGAGCCCGCCTCCCGCATCGACTATGGTTGCCGGCCCCTAGCCGGAATCCATGCCCATGATAAAGCCTGCGCAACGCTTCCCCGCACCCGCTCTCGACACGCTTCCTGACGACATCCGCACGCGTCTCCTCGCCGTGCAGGAAAAGAGCGGTTTCGTGCCCAACGTGTTTTTGACGCTGGCCTACCGGCCCGACGAGTTCCGCGCGTTCTTCGCCTATCACGACGCGCTGATGGAGAAGGACGGCGGCCTCACCAAGGCCGAGCGTGAGATGATCGTGGTGGCAACCTCGGCGGCCAACCAGTGCCAATATTGCGTGATCGCCCATGGCGCGATCCTGCGCATCCGCGCCAAAAATCCTGTGATCGCCGACCAGGTCGCGATCAACTACCGCAAGGCCGACATTACGGCGCGCGAGAGGGCGATGCTCGATTTCGCGATGAAGATCTCGGCGGACGCGCAGCGCGTCTCCGAGGAGGATTTCGCAAGCCTCGGTCCCCACGGCTTCAGCGACGACGACATCTGGGACATCGCCGCGATCTCCGCCTTCTTCGCGCTGTCGAACCGGCTGGCGAATTTCACCGGCATGCGGCCGAACGAGGAGTTTTACCTGATGGGACGTCTGCCGAAAAAATGACGGAGCTCGACTGGTCCGAAATCCTGCTGCGCCTCGGCGTCGCGACGCTCGCCGGCAGCGCGATCGGGCTCAACCGCGACCTGAATGGCAAGCCGATCGGGCTGAAGACGCTCGGCATCGTCGGCCTGTCCACCGCGACAATGGTCCTGCTGGCGCTGCAACTCGCGGAGCCCGGCAAGGCCGCCGATGCGACGAGCCGGGTCATCCAGGGCATCCTCACCGGCATCGGCTTCCTCGGTGCCGGCGTCATCGTCCATGAGAGCGAGCGGTTTCGTGTCCGCGGCTTGACCAGCGCCGCCTGCGCCTTCTTTGCCGCCTGCCTCGGCGTGGTCTGCGGTGGTGGGCAATGGAAGATCGTCGCAGTCGCGCTGGCGCTGGCCTTTGTGCTGCTCACGGTCGGCCGGCGCATCGAGCGCCACGTCCACCGCGCGCTTGGCGGCAAGGACGAGCCGCACGAGGACCAGCGGAAAACGTAGCGGCCTTTGCTCAAATCTTCCGCTCGCATATTGGTCTGAAGCGCTGATAATTGTTCCGAAAAAATTCGCGGTGGTCGCTGGTTCGATTGCCGTTCGGACCTGAGAGGCATGATGGACAGCGGTGCTCACGACCCCGGCGACGTGACGTTCGACTTCCGCGAACTGTCGGCGCGCGACAAATACAAGCTGCTGATCGGCACGGTCGTGCCGCGGCCGATCGCGCTGGTGACGACGGTCGATCCGGACGGGCGGATCAACGCGGCACCGTTCAGCTTCTTCAATTGCCTGTCGGCCGATCCGCCGATCCTTGCGCTCGGCGTCGAGAACCATCCGGATATGCGGTTCAAGGATACCGGTCTCAACATCCGCCTGACCGAGGTGTTCACCGTCAACATCGTCTCGCACGCAATCGCCGAAGCGATGCATGTCTGCGCCGTGCCGTTCTCGCCGGAGCATGACGAACTGAAGGCCGCGGGCCTGACCGCGATGCCCGGCAAGACCGTGGCGTCGCCCTGGATCAAGGAGGCGCCGGCCGCGTTCGAATGCCGCCGCCACATCACGCTGGAGCTCGGCAAGTCGCGGCAGATCATCATGGGCGAGATCCTGTTCGCGCATTATCACGCCGATGTCGTCGACGCCGAGCGCCTGCACATCGATCCGGCGCGGCTCGATGCCGTTGCAAGGCTGGGCGGCAGCACCTGCTCGACCATTCGCGACCGTTTCGACATGGCGACGCCGACCCTCGATGATTGGAGGCAGCGGGAGTCGTAAAGGACATCCATCAAAGCGTTGGCGACTGGTGCAGATAACGGTCGTCGAAATCCGCCAATTCCAGAAACCTCCGCTCGTCGATCACGGTGACGCGTCCGCGATGCAGCTCGACGATGCCCTCCTCGCGCAACTGCCTGATCACACGATTGGCGTGCACCGCGGTAATGCCCAGCGCTTCGCCGATCTGCTCCTGGGTCAGCGGCATCTCGAAGCTGCCCTCGTCGACGCGCCCGATGATCCTCAGGCGTTCGCGCAATTCGACCATGACATGCGCAAGCCGCGCGGGCGCGGGCCGCTGGCCGACATTGACGATCCATTCGCGGAACATCGCCGCGTCGATCAGCGTGTCGCGCCAGAACATCTCGGCGAGAACAGGCCTGCGGCGATGCAGCTTTAGCAGCGCCTCGTGGCTGATGAAGCCGAGCGTCGCCGGCGTCAGCGTCGACAGATCATGGTCCATCACATGCAGGAACAGGCTCATCAGGTCCGGGATTTCGCCGGGGATGTCCAGCGAAAGGATTTGCCGCTTGCCGCTCGCGATGGTCTTGGAGCGCGCGCAGAATCCATCCGCGATCAGGCAGCAATCGGTCGCGCGCTCGCCGTCGCGCACCACCGCCGTCTCGGCGGGGTACTGCCGCACCGAGATCGGCAGGGCTTCGATCTCCTTGATGTCCTCGTCCGCGATCGCGGACGAGATGCGCAGGCGCCTGATGAGCGCCGCGCGGATCTCATCGCTGGGCACGTCGGGTTGGCTCCGGTCGTGAGTATGGGACCCGGATTGGACTTCGAAAGCGCAATAGCGCCGTCACAGGGAAACCCGGGAGCCACCGCCCCGGTTCCAACAAAAGTTAAGGACGCCGGCGCCGAGCGCCACGCGCTGCTGCAGAAGGCCCGCGACGGCGACGCAGCCGCCGACATCGAGCGATTGCTGTCCTCGCCCACCCTGCAACACCGAAGTGATTCCGCCGCGGCGTTGCTTGCAGCAACGAGACGCGATGCCGCTAGAGCGTTAGCCGATCAGGTTGCAAGTACCCTGCGGCCACGAAGTAGTTTGTGGATTCTGCGGGCGTGTAGGTGTCGACGATGCGACCA